>NZ_JBHJVK010000021.1:0-114597 GCF_042264695.1 Kitasatospora sp. NPDC056138
GCGCGATTAGCTCAGCGGGAGAGCACTACCTTGACACGGTAGGGGTCACTGGTTCAATCCCAGTATCGCGCACTCGGTCCCTTCGGGGTCTGACGCAGTACCGCCTCATCAGGCGCGATTAGCTCAGCGGGAGAGCACTACCTTGACACGGTAGGGGTCACTGGTTCAATCCCAGTATCGCGCACAGCAAGATCGAAAGCCGTGGTCCTCCGGATCACGGCTTTCGGCGTTCTCCGACGGATGTTCAGGACCTGGTGCGTCAGTCACCAGGAGCGCGGGGACGAGAGAGCCGGAGTGCTGGGACACGAAAGAGGTGCCGGGTACGGACGGCCCTCACCGACCTCCGTACCCGGCACCTGACTGCCGAGAAGCTGTACGCACTGCCTCCGCCCGTCCGCGTCTGTCCCCGGCGGTGCGTGGTGCTCTCGGCAGGCGCAGACCCTTCCCCAAGGGTCAGCGCCCGATCAGATCGGCGACCGCCTTCGTCTGCGTCGCCAGTTGTTCCCAGCCGCCGAAGAGCACCAGCAGCAGGACGGCGCAGGGCAGGGCCATGGCTATCGCCACCGCCGGATGCCTGGTGCCTCCGGACTCCGGCGAGGGCGAGCGCCCGAGACGGGACTGCCTGGCCATGGTCGTGCTCCTCCCCGTGCATTGCTGCCGATGCGGACAACTGAGTGGTGTGCCCGCCCTACGCGGTGGGCGGATTACCTCGGGGGACGAGCCGGCCGCCCACCGCTGACATCAAAGGTATTCACGGGGCTCGGCCAAGTCGTCATGCCCGCGTACCGTTCTGCTGGCCTTCCGAAGGATGATGCGGAACGGCCGGGACTACTACCGCAGGGGGAGACGGGTTCGATCGGATCCCCGAGGGAACCCCGAGACCGCCCCCGAGGGGCTGCTCCGCCGCAGGTCAGCGGGGTGGCTTCGACGGCTCCCCGGAAGGGTTCCGGGCAGAGAGTCGGACGATCCGACCGGCACCACAGGTGTTGCGTATCAGCACACCGCAGCACGCAGTCCGTAAGCTGTGCCAGAAGGATTTCTGACAGTGCCCCACCCGACGGGGGGTCACCCCACAGGCTGAACGGGAACACGGACATGGCGATGACGCGGCTGAGGCGTGAGGACCCCCGCATCGTCGGTCCCTACCGACTGCACCGACGGCTCGGGGCCGGCGGGATGGGCGTGGTCTACCTCGGGTCGGACCGCAAGGGGCAGCGGGTGGCCCTCAAGCTGATCCGCGCCGAGCTGGCCGGGGACGCCGAGTTCCGCACCCGCTTCGCCCGGGAGATCGCAGCCGCCTCGCGCATCCGGGGCGGCTGCACCGCGCGGGTGGTCGGCTCGGACATCGAGGCCGAGCGCCCGTGGCTGGCCACCGCGTACGTCCCGGGGCCCTCGCTGTACAAGCAGGTCAGCGACGAGGGGCCGATGCCGTGGGCCGAGGCGGCCAGGATCGGCGCCGCGCTGGCCGACGGGCTGGTCAAGGTGCACGAGGCCGGGGTCGTGCACCGCGACCTCAAGCCGTCCAACATCCTGCTCTCCCCCAAGGGCCCCCGGATCATCGACTTCGGCATCGCCTGGTCGCGCGGGGCGAGCACGCTCACCCACGTCGGCACCGCGGTCGGTTCACCCGGTTTCCTCGCGCCCGAGCAGGTGCGCGGCGCCCCGGTCACCCCCGCGACGGACGTCTTCGCCTTCGGCGCGACCCTGGCGTACGCGCTGACCGGGGAGTCGCCGTTCGGTTCCGGCGCCTCCTCCGAGGTGCTGCTGTACCGGGTCGTCCACGAGGATCCCGATCTGTCCGAGGTGCCGGCGCCACTGGCCCCGCTGGTCCGGGCCTGCCTGGCCAAGGAGCCGACGGAGCGTCCCGGAGCGGCCGCACTGCACGAGCGTCTGACCGAGCTCGCCGCTCGCGGGACGGCACCCGGCTCGCACCAGGGCGTGTCCCGGGGCGGCCAGGCGGCCGGTCCGGGCGGACTCCCGGGTGCACCCGACGGGTCGGACGGAGCGGCCATCGGGTCGGCGGGCCGGGTCTCGGGTGACGGGCGGGGTCACAGCGGGGCCGCTGCCGCCGAGCAGCGTGGCGGACGCTGGGCTGCCGCGCAGCGGGCGGGGGGCCGGTCCCAGCAGGCGGCGCAGCAGGTCGCGGCGCAGCGGGCCGGTGGACCGGTGGGCGGTCCGATGGGCGCGCAGCGGTGGGCCGGGGCTCCGGCGGACGCTCAGGCGGTGACCGCGCCGATGCCGCGGCCGGAGCTCGGGCAGGACGGCGTTCCGGCCGAGATGCGCGAGCGGCGGCCCAGGCGGGAGCAGCCGCAGTCGGCGCGGGAGCGTCGTACCCCGCTGCCGGGGCGTCCGGCACGGCCGAGGGACCGTCAGCACACTCCGGTGCCCGGACGGCCGTCCGAGGCCCGGCGTCGGCTGCTGCGGCAGCGTGTGGTGGTCTTCGTGACCGTCACCGTCGGCGTGGCGCTGGCGATCGCGGCGGCGCAGGGGTGCGAGAACCGCAGCAACCAGGGTCAGGGCCGGCCGGGCGGGGCCTCGGTGTCGCCGTCCGCGCCCGAGACCGGGGGCGGGGCCGCCGGGGCCGGGCTGTCGGCGGACGGTGTCCCGCACTCGCCCACGCCGTTCGCCGCCGTCGCGCACGGGACGGGCGACACCACGCTCGGGCCCGCGACGGGCACCGTACCGGGTGTCGACTGGCCGAACCGCAGCTACTCCGACCCGGCGGGCGGTCCGGCGATCCGGCTGCGGGACGGGCGGTCCACGGACGGCCCGCAGGTCGCGCTGAGCACCGTCCTGCCTGCCCGCTACCGCAACGCTCCGGCGGCTGTGGTGGTGCTGCGGCGGGCCGAGGGCTCGGTCCCGACGGACCTGGTGGAGCTGTTCTCGTTCAGCGGCGACACGCCCGTTCTGCTGACGTCCCGGACCTCGGTGGCCGACCAGCAGGCGGCGACGGCCTGGCACGTCGAGAACGGTGCGCTGGTACGCGAGGAGCGCCTGGCGACGGGGAGCGGCTCGACCACCCGCTTCACGGTCCGTGGCGACGGCGGTCTGGAGGAGTCCTGGCCGGGCGCCGGGGTCACCGGCGGCACGGGCGGCACCGCGACGCCGAGCGCGGGATCGGGCGGCACCTCCGGCTGAGCCGGAGTCGGTCGGACCGCGCTGGGCGGGGCGGCGGGGCGGACGATCCCTGGCCGCGAGCCGGGGCACGCCGGTGTGGATCCGGGCCGCGGGAACAGCCGCACGCCGGGAGATCCTCGGCCCCCCGCGCTGCCGAGTTGCTCGAACGTCGTGCCAGCGCCGGGCCCTGCGTGAGCGACGGGGACGCCTGGGCCCTGGGCCGTCGGGTGGTCACGGTGCGGCCTACGCCGACGTCGCACGCCGAGACTCCGGGACGCCGACCACGACGCCATCCCCACACGGTCTACCGCGGCTCTGGTGACGTCCGGTCCGGCCGGTTACCCGGAGGTCCGGAATCCGCGGTCGGCAGAGGCGCGGTCGGCATGGTCGTCAACGTGGTGAGGTCCGGGGCGCTCCGCGGTCCGCGTGCGCCGTTCCGCACGGCGTGCTCTGGCCGGTCCCGATGTGACGGTTTCGCCCGAGATGGTTCGGGCAGTGACTGTTACGCCCATCGAGGAGGATGCATGGCGAACCTGACCGAAGCCACCGTGACATTCCACACCAACGACGAGAACAAGGACCACGACACCAACGTCACCGTCGAGGTCCGCGACCGGAACGGCCGGCTGGCCGCGCGCGTCTCCGACACCTTCGGCCCGTTCAACGACCACACCAACAACGGTCCCTTCAACCTCACCCTCCTCAACCACGCCGGCAGGGACGACCTCCAGGGCGGCAACGTCCTCCTCCGGGTCGACCCGGTGGGTGACGACACGTGGCGGTTCAACCTCCTCGTGGACCTGCTGTTCGACGACGGCTCGCACCTGACGGTCACCGCGGACGGCCTGGAGGTCAACGAGGAGTCCGAGCAGCAGCAGACGTTCGGCCTGAACTAGTCCCCACGAAGTGCGAGGCGCTCGACGAGCAGCCGGGCCGGAGGCGTTCCTGCCTCCGGCCCGGCCTCGTCCCCGCCGTCCTACCGGTGCTGGGAGACCGTGTAGAAGCCGATTGCCGCCGCAGCGGCGATGTTGAGCGAGTCGATGTCATGAGCCATCGGGATCCGCACCTTGAGGTCGGCCGCCGCCAGCGCCCCGGCCGACAGGCCCTCCCCCTCGGATCCCAGCATCAGGGCGCACTTCTGCAGCAGGTCGGCGGGCACCTCGTTGAGCGGGACCGCATCGGGCGCGGGCGTGAGGGCGAGTACCGGGTAACCGGCCGCCCGCACGACGTCCAGTGAGTCGGGCCAGGGGTCGAGGCGGGCGTACGGGACGGAGAAGACGGCGCCCATGGAGACCTTCACGGCCCGGCGGTAGAGCGGGTCGGCGCAGTCCGGGGAGAGCAGCACGGCATCCACGCCCAGGGCGGCCGCGCTGCGGTACAGGGCCCCCACGTTGGTGTGGTCGACCAGCCCCTCCAGGACGGCCACCCGGCGGGCGCCCGCGAGCAGTTCGGCGGCCGAGGGCAGTGGCTTGCGCTCCATCGAGGCGAGTGCGCCCCGGTGCACGTGGTAGCCGGTGACGGCCTCGGCGAGGCCGGGTTCGACCACGTGGACGGGTGCGTCGGCGTCGGCGATGACGTCCGCCATGACGTCCAGCCACTTGGGGGTCAGCAGCATCGACCGCATCCGGTACCCGGCGTCCAGGGCCCGCCGGATGACCTTCTCGCCCTCGGCGATGAACAGACCCTCGGCGGGTTCGCGGCGGCGGCGCAGCTCGACGTCGGTCAGGCCGGTGTAGTCGGCCAGGCTCGGGTCTGCGGGGTCGGTGATGGTGCGGGGTTCGGACACGAGCCCGATCTTGCCTGCTCGGGTGGTCCCGGTCCAAACGCGGCCGGGTGGGGCGCTGCGGGGACGCCTCCCCCGTTTCGGCCGGCGCACGCGTGCGCTTCGGGCGGATCCCCAGCCCCTGGGGTCTCGGAGCAGCGTGCGGCACCCCGCCGCCTCGTGGCGGCGGGGTGCCGGTTGCCGTGCGGGCCCGACGTGGCGGTCTGCCGCTTCGCGTACTCGGGCGCGGGCGGTCGGGCGGGGCCGTCGTCGGGCAGGGCCGTCGTCGGGCAGGGCCGCGCTCGGCTAGCGGGCCGCGCCCAGGACGTTCACGACGTCGCCGATGACGATGACGGCCGGCGGGCGGACGCCCTCGGCCTCGACAGTGGCGGCGACGGTGGCCAGGGTGGCGTCGATCCGGCGCTGGGCGGCGGTGGTGCCCTCCTGGACGACGGCGACCGGGGTGTCGGCCGCGCGGCCGCACTCGACGAGCTTGGCGGCGATCGCACCGATCTTGTCCACGGCCATCAGCAGCACCAGGGTGCCGCTCATCTTCGCGGCGGCCTCCCAGTTCACCAGCGAGCGGGAGTCGCCGGGGCCGACGTGGCCGGAGATCACCGTGAACTCGTGGGTCATCCCCCGGTGGGTGACCGGGATGCCGACGGCCGCCGGGACGCTGATCGAGCTGGAGATACCGGGCACCACGGTGACCGGCAGGCCCGCCTCGGTGCAGGCCAGCAGCTCCTCGCCGCCGCGCCCGAAGACGTACGGGTCGCCGCCCTTGAGCCGGACCACGAACTTGCCCGCCCGGGCGTGCTCGATCAGGGTCCGGTTGATCGCCTCCTGGGCCATGAAGCGCCCGTACGGGATCTTGGAGGCGTCGATCACCTCGACGTGCGGCGGCAGTTCGGCGAGCAGCTCGCGCGGGGCGAGCCGGTCGGTGACGACCACGTCCGCGTCGGCGAGCAGGCGCCGGCCGCGCACGGTGATCAGGTCGGGGTCGCCCGGACCGCCGCCGACCAGGGCGACGCCCGCACCGTGCGAGCGGTACTGGCGGGCCGCCAGCGAGCCGTCCCGCAGACCGTCCACGATCGCGTTGCGCAGCGCGGCGGAGTGGCGCGGGTCGCCGGTGAGGACGGCGACCGTGGCGCCGCCGTCGTGGCCGCTGGCCGGGGTCCAGGCGGTGGCGGCGGAGGCGTCGTCGCTGCGGGCGCAGAAGACCCGCAGGCGCTCGGCCTCGGCGCTGACGGCGGCGTTGACGGCCGGGTCGTCGGTGGCGACCAGGGCGTACCAGCTGTCCGCGAGGTCGCCGTCCTGGTAGCCGCGCCGGTGCCAGGTCAGCTCCCCGGCGTCGGCCATGGCCTGGACGGCCGGGGTGGTGCCGGGTGATATCAGGTGGATGTCCGCCCCGGCGGCGATCAGCGCGGGCAGCCTCCGCTGGGCGACCTGGCCGCCGCCAAGCACGACGACGCGTCGGCCGGTGAGCAGCAGTCCGACCGGGTACGGGGTGAGGCCCTCGGTGCTGGGGTGCGGGCTGGGCGCGCTCATGGGCGTGGCTCCTGGATCTGCGGAGAGTTTCGTACTGGTGTGGCGGGCTCCCCGTACCCGCACGCCCTCGGGCCGGGCGGGGAGACCGTCGGCGGAGCGGAGGTCCCGTCCGGCTGGGCCGCCGGCCGTGATACCGGCGGCCGGTGCTCCGGGACGCCCGGCCGGGCCTCGGGGCCGCCCCCGTACTGCGCCGTACGCGGGCGACCCGGCGGCTGTCCGGCCGGGCGGTGGCGCCGGCCGCCGAGGTGGCGGGCCGGTGTCACGACGCCCGGCAGGTCCGGCCGGGTTACGCCTTCTCGGTGACCCCGGCGGAGTCGAAGGTGGCTACATCGTGCATCGCGCGGGCGGCACTCTGCACCAGCGGGAGGGCCAGCAGCGCGCCCGTCCCCTCGCCGAGCCGCAGATCGAGGTCGATCAGCGGACGCAGCCCCAGCTTGGTCAGCGCGGCCTCGTGGCCGGGCTCCGCCGAGCGGTGGCCCGCGATGCAGGCGGCCAGCACCTCGGGCGCGATGGCCTTGGCGACCAGCGCCGCCGAACCCGCGATCACGCCGTCCAGGATGACCGGTGTGCGCAGGCTCGCCGCACCGAGCAGGAAGCCCGCGATGGCCGCGTGCTCCAGGCCGCCGACGGCGGACAGTACGCCGATCGGGTCGGCGGCGTCGGGCCGGTGCAGGGCGAGCGCCTGCCGGACGACCTCGACCTTGTGCTGGTGGGTCGCGTCGTCGATGCCGGTGCCGCGACCGGTCACCTCGGCCGGGTCGAGGCCGGTGAAGACCGAGATCAGCGCGGCGGAGGCGGTGGTGTTGGCGATGCCCATGTCACCGGTGATCAGCACCTTGTTCCCGGCCGCGACCAGGTCGCGGGCGGTCTCGATGCCGACCTCGATCGCCTTGAGCGCCTCCTCCCGGCTCATCGCCGGGCCCTGGGTCATGTCGTCGGTGCCCGGCTTCACCTTGCGCGGCAGCAGACCGGTGGTGCGGCCCTGCTGGATCGCGTCCGGCAGCTCGGACTTGACGCCCACGTCGACCACGCAGACCTCGGCACCGACCTGGGCGGCGAAGGCGTTGACCACCGCTCCCCCGGCCAGGAAGTTCGACACCATCTGCGCGGTGACCTCCTGCGGCCACGGGGTGACGCCCTGGGCGTGCACGCCGTGGTCACCCGCGAAGATCGCCACACAGCCCGGCTCCGGGATCGGCGGCGGGCACTTGCGGCTCAGGCCGCTCAGCTGCGCCGCGATGATCTCCAGCAGGCCGAGCGAACCGGCCGGCTTGGTCATCCGCTTCTGCCGGTCCCACGCCTCGCCGAGCGCCTTGGCGTCCAGCGGCCGGATGCCGCGCAGGGTCTCGGAGAGCACGCTGTGCGGCTCCTCGCCGGGCAGCGCGCGGTTGCCGTACTGCTCCTCGTGCACCACCCAGGACAGCGGGCGCTTCTTCGCCCAGCCCTGCTGCTGCAGCTCGGGCTCGTCCGGGAAGGAGTCGACGTACCCGACGCACAGGTACGCCACCACGTCCAGGTGCTCGGGCAGGCCGAGCTCGCGGACCATCTCCTCCTCGTCGAAGAAGCTCACCCAGCCGACGCCCAGGCCCTCGGCGCGGGCGGCCAGCCAGAGGTTCTCGACCGCGAGGGCGGCTGAGTACGGCGCCATCTGCGGCTGGGTGTGACGCCCCAGGGTGTGCCGGCCGCCACGGGTGCGGTCGGCGGTGACCACGATGTTCACCGGGGTCTCGAGGATGGCCTCGATCTTGATTTCCTTGAACTGCTTCGCCCGGCCCTTGGGCAGCGACTCCGCGTACGCGTCACGCTGACGCTCCGCCAGCGCGTGCATCTTCTTCCGGGTCTTCGTGGAACGGATCACCACGAAGTCCCACGGCTGGGAGTACCCGACACTGGGCGCGGTGTGGGCGGCCTCCAGGACGCGGATCAGCACCTCGTGCGGAATCGGGTCCGGGCGGAAGCCGTTGCGGATGTCCCGGCGCTCGCGGATCACCTGGTGGACGGCGTCGCGGCCGGCGTCGTCGTAGCCGACTGCGGCGGGGCCGCGATCGATCTGCTCGACGGCTTCGGCCTCGGCGGCGGCGGCTTCAGCCGCTTCGGCCGTGGCGGCGGCCTCGGGAGCCTCGGCCGGGTCGGTCGCGGCGGCGGTGACGGCGGGCTCGTCAGTCTCGGCCTCGGCCTCGGTCTTCGTCTCGTCCTCGGTCACTGCCTCGGCGGACTCCTGGGACGGCTGAGCCTCGGGCTCCGCGACGGGCGCGGCCTGCGGCTCCGGCTGGGCCGGGACCTCGACGGCCTGGACGGACGGGACGTCACCGGTTCCCGTGACGGTCTCGGGGGTCGGCTCGGCAGTCGGCTCCTGGGCAGCGTCGGCGGTCTGCTCGGGTGCCTGCTCGGCGGTCTGCTCGGGTGCGGCAGCGGCCTCGGCGGGCGGCGCGGCCTCGACCGTCGGCAGACCGTGCGGGGCCGGGTCGGCGAGGAACGCGGCGATACGACGGGGCGGCTGGCTCGGTGCCACCGCCTGGGCCGGGACGGCCGCCGGCGGAGCCTCGACCGGAGCACTCTCAGCAGCCGGGGCGTCGGCCGACGGAGCAGCGGGCGCCGGTGCGTCGGCAGCTGCGGCATCGGCTGCGGGTGCGGCCTCGGCGGCGGGCGCCTCGGGGGTCGGTGCCTCGACGGTGGCTGACGGTTCGACGACAGCGGCCTCGGCGGCCACGTCCACGGCCACGGTCCCGTCGGCAGCGGCCTCGGGGGCGGCCGGGGCCGGCGGCGCAGCCTCGTCGGTGGCAGCCTCGGTGGCCGGCGCTTCGGTGGCCGGCGCTTCGGCCAAGGTGGCCTCGGCTGCCTCCGCAGGCTGCGCCTCGGTCACTGCAGGCACCTCGGCGGCCGGGGTCTCCTGGGGCTGGGGCTCCGGCTGGGCCGGAACCTGTGCCGCAGGTGCCTCGGTGGGCTGGGCCTGCTCGGGCTGCGTGTCGACGGCGGTGTCCTCACTGGTCGGTGCCTCGGAGACCGGCGCATCGGCAGCCGGTGCATCGGAGGTCGGTGCATCGGCTGCGGCCGAATCGGCTGCCGGCGCGTCAGGGGCGGGCTCCACCGGGACGGCGGCCTCGGCAACCGGTGCCTCGGCTGCGGGTGCTTCGGCTGCGGGTGCCTCGGCCGCAGGCGCGTCCGGGGCCGGAGCGGCGTCGGTGGCCGGGGTCCCCTCGGGCTGAGCCTCCACCGCTACGGTCCCGGCGGCGGGTGCCTCGGCTGCCTCCGGGGCGGCCGACGGTTCCGCCACCGGAGCCTCCGCGGGGACGGCGTCCGCTGAAGGTGCGTCCGCAGCACCGGCAGCCGCCGGTCCGGCCTCGGCCGGGGCGGCGTCCGCCTGGGTGGCGTCCGCCGGCGCGGCCTCAGCCGGCGCTTCGGCTGCCGGAACCGCCTCCGGCGGGGTCACGGCGACGGCTGCGGGCTCCACCGGTACGTCCACCGAGGGTGCTTCGGCCACCGGCTCGACGGCCACGGGCTGTTCCTCGGCCTGGACCTGCTCCGGAGCCTGCACCGGTGCCTGTTCCTGAGCCTGGGCCGGGAGCTGTACCGGAGTCGCTGCGACCGGCTGCGGCTCGGCCGCGACCGGCGGTACGACGACCGGCACGCCGTGCGCGGGCGTGCTGCCCTGCGGCACCGGACGGCCGGCGAAGGACTGCGGGTCCAGCTGGCCGGACGGGCCGCGGTCCGCGAGCGAGCGCACCGGCACCTGGCCGGTCATCAGCGACGGGTCCGGGATCGGCGGCCCGGCGTGCAGCGGACGCCGCTGCGGCTGAGGAGCCGTCGGCGCGGCAGCGGCCTGCGGGGCTACCGGCACCACCGGGACGCCCGGCTGCTCCGGCGCGCCCTGGACCCCCGGCATGCCCGGGAAGCCCGCGGCACCGGGGACACCCTGGCCGGGTACCTCCCCGGCGGTCGGCAGCGGCGGCGCGAGCGGCGGCCAGGAGGGCTCGACCGGCGTACCGGCGTTCTGGGCGGGCAGCGGCGGCAGGGCGTTCTCGTCCAGCGTGCGCAGCGCCATGGTGTCGGCCATCGCGACCGGAGCCGACTGGACGCCACCGGGCACGGCGATCTCGGGGTGGTCGGCGACCAGCACCGTCTCGACCGGGCCGTGCACGACCGCCTCGCCCCAGGAGCCCTGCGGACCGGGCATCAGCAGGACGTCGTCCTCGTCCTCCTGGTCCGGTTGGTCGAGGAAGGTGAACGCGGGACGGTGCTCGACCGCCCAGCCCTCGCCGCCCTGCGCGGGGATGGTGACCCCGGGCATCGGTGCGCCCGCCATCGGCAGGCCCTCCATACCCGTCATCGGCATCCCCGGCACACCCGTCATCGGCATGCCCGGCACGGGCATGCCGGGTACGCCGTGCAGGGGTGCACCGGGCATCCCCGCCTCGGCGGACGGAACTCCGGGTACGGCAGCACCTGGCACGGCGACACCCGGTACGGCGACGCCCTCCGGCCGGCCGAGCGGGTCGGCCCCGCCGAGCAGGTGCTCCGGCAGTCCCTCGTTGGGGACGTGGCCGCCATCGGTCATGTCAAAGCTCCTTCCAGGCCGCTTCCGCGCCCTTGGCGACGCGATCCGCCGACCGCAGCGCCCAACTCCGCTCGGGGCGGACCGCGCTCCGGCCCGCCCGTCCACCTACTGGCGTCCGCCGCATCGGCGCGCGACGGCGAACCTCGCCGACGCGATGCGCCACCCCGGGCCTGTGCCCCACTCCGTCAGGGGTGGTGCACCATCAGAAACAACGACAACCAGAGGCATGCGGCACGACCGCACCGGACCCTACGGCATTCTTCCGGCCCGGCACGCGCCGCGTCGAATGTCCGCGCTCGGTACCGATGTGGCTTGCGCCACGTCAAAAAGGTGACAAACGTACCGGATAGGGCACGACCCACCGATCATCGGACACAGCCAGGACGCCACCCTACCGGCCACGACTGACAGGCTCTCGAATCCATGTCCGGATGCGATGGGAATCACCGCGCGCGGACCTGAGGCGCGTACGAACCGTGTGAAGAGCGTGGAGAGTGTGGGGTACGAAGGGTCAGGAACCCTGCTCGCCCCAGAGCATCAGGCCCTGCTCCCCCGCGCCGATGGACAGGCCGGCCGCCGTGCCGCGCCCGGTGGCGAGCGGCGCGGACTGCAGGAGTGCGCCGTCCACCCGGTAGCCCGCGCCGGTCAGGACCTCGTGGACCTCCTCGGCCTCGGCAAGCGTGTGGGCCACCGCGACCAGGCGCCCGGGACGGCGGGCGACCACGGCGCGGACGGCTTCGGCGCCACCCGCCTCCACCACGGCGGCGTCCGGTTCGGGCAGGCCGCCCAGGACCTCGTGGCCGACGCCGTGGACGGCCTCCACCTCGACCCCGTACCGGCGGGCGTTGACCGCGATCTGGGCACAGGCCGAGCGGTCCGCCTCGACCGCGACCACGGCCGCGCCGAAGCGCGCGATCTCGACGGCCAGCGCGCCGCTCGCCGCCCCGACCGCCCAGATCAGGTCACCCGGGACCGGGCCCAACCGCGCCACCGCCAGCGCACGGAGGTGCGGGGGCAGCGCACGCCCACCGGCGTCCGCCGCGGACGCGCCGCGCTCCACGCCCGCGTACGCGTCGGCGGGCAGCGCCCAGCCGCGCACCGGCCCGGGGAATCCCATGGGCCGCCCGGCCAGCCAGCCGGCGGCCTCGCCGACGGTGTTGACCTGGCTCCCGCCGCCGATCACCAGCACCACCGACGGGTCGCGCCAGACGTGGTCCGGCACCCGCTCGGAGGTGAGGACGGTGACGTCCTCGTCCGGGGTGCCGAGCGCCTCGCAGACCACGAAGGTGCGGTGCACCCCACGGAGCATCAGGGCCAGCTCGCTCGGGCCCGCGTCGGCGGTCGTGAGCACGGCGACCTTGGGGTGGGCCCGGCAGACGTTGGCCGCGCGGCGCAGCCGTCCGCCGTGGGTGGAGACCACCTGGGCGTCCTCCCAGGGCATCCCCGCCCTGGCGAAGGCGGCGGCCACCGAGGAGACGGCGGGCAGCACTTCGAGCTCCAGGCCGTACTCGGGGTTGCGCAGGGCCCTTACGACGCCGAAGTACCCCGGGTCGCCCTCGGCGACCACGACGGCGGTGCCGCGGTGTTCGGCGATCCTCCGGGCCGCCGCCGCGATACTGCCGAGCACGATCCGCTCGGCGTCCGCCGGTACCGGCAGCTCTGCCAGTTGATAGGGCGCACCGGCGACCAGGGTCGCCCCCGCCAGTGCCGAGGCAGCCGCCTCCGTCAGCGGCGTACCGTCCCACCCGATGACCGTGATCCGGTCAGCCATCTGCGGTTTTTCTCCCTCGCCTGTTCCGCCCCGCGGCGCTGTCCGCCCCACACCCACTGGTCCGGACCATCCATGGTTGATCCCGGTGCAGAGGCTACCGGGTGCGGTCCGCCCGGTGCCGCCGACCCGCACAGCTGTGCGCGTCGGGGCCGTGACCAGGATGTCAGTCGCGGAGCACGTAGCGCTGCTCGGCCCAGCTGTCGTCCTGGGCGCTCTCCAGGTCCTCGGGGAGCAGGCTCCACAGGATCAGGTCGCTGCGGCTCTCGCCGTCCGGGCCGGCGCCGGCCGGCTGCCGGGCCGAGGCCGTCCAGTCGCTGCCGCGCACTATCCAGGCGCTGCGCAGCACGCCCTCGCTGATGCAGCCGATCTTCTGGGCGACCTGCTGGGCGGCGGTGTTCCCGGCGGCGGTGCGCAGTTCCAGGCGGAGGAAGCCGCGGTCCTCGAAGAGCCACTGGGCCACGCCGAGCAGCGCCTCGGGGGCGTAACCCTCGCCGCGGGCCCAGGCCGCGGTGACACAGCTGGCCTCGGTGGAGAGCAGCCGCCAGTCGGTGCCGCGCAGTTCGACCACGCCGACCAGACGCCGGGTCAGGTGCTCGGTGACGGCGAAAACGATTCCGCGTCCCTCGGCACGGCGGGCGGGGGCGAGGGTGTGGATCCAGTCCCCGGCGTGGGCCTCGGTGAAGGGCTGCGGGATGGCCGTCCAGGTGTGCACGGGCTCGTCGTCCATCATCGCGACCAGGCCCGGGGCATCCACGTCCGCAAGGGGTCGCAGCAGCAGCCTCTCGGTGCTGATCGCGGTCTCGGGGAAGCTCGCTGCCATGCCGTCTCTCCTCGCCGGGTCGTGGACACACCGTACGCCCCAGCCGTACTCGGCCGTGTCAGCGTACCGGCAAATCCGGCGACGGCCCGTCAGATCCTGAGCCCTGCGGCCGTCCCCCGTGCATACTGCCCGACCGGCCCCCCGCACCTCACGTGCGGGGGGCCGGTCGGGCGGTCGGCACGACCCGTCAGAAGGCGGGGATGACCGAGCCCTTGAAGGTGTCGTCGATGTACTTCTTGACCTCGTCGGAGTGCAGCAGCTGGGCCAGCTTCACCACCCGCGGGTCGCTCTCGTGCCCCTTCTTCACCGCGAGGATGTTGGCGTAGGGGTTGCCCTCGGCCTTCTCCAGCAGGATGGCGTCCTTGGCCGGGGTCAGGCCCGAGTCGATCGCGTAGTTGCCGTTGATGACGGCGGCGTCCAGGTCGCCGAGGGAGCGGGGCAGCTGGGCGGCGTCCAGCTCCTTCCACTTCAGGTTCTTCGGGTTCTCCACGACGTCGCCCGGGGTCGCCGTGGTGCCCGCGCCGTCCTTCAGCTTGATGACCTTGTCGTCGGCCAGCAGCTTGAGCGCACGGCCCTCGTTGGTGGCGTCGTTGGGCAGGCCGACGGTGGCGCCGTTCGGCAGGTCGGCGGGGGACTTGACCTTCTTGGAGTAGAGGCCGAGCGGCTCCAGGTGGACCGGCTCCACGGAGACGATGTCCGTGCCGTGCTTCTTGTTGAAGTCCTCCAGGTACGGGACGTGCTGGAAGAAGTTGGCGTCGGCCGAGCCGTCCTGGACGGCCGTGTTCGGGGTCACGTAGTCGGTGACCACCTTGACGTCCAGCTTCAGCCCGGCCTTGTCGGCCAGGTTCTTCTTCACGTAGTCCAGGATCTGGGCGTGCGGGGTGGGGCTGGCGATCACGGTGAGCGGCTTGTCGGCCGAGGCGGCGGAACCGCCGGAGGAGGAACCGCTGCTGCCGCAGGCGGTCAGCGTGAGGGCGAGGCCCGCGGTGGCGACGACGGCGGTGGACTTCAGGACGTTACGCACGAAAAGTGCCTTTCTCCATGGAGCGGACGGCCCACCGGGTGGTTGGTCCGGTGGCCCTGGTACTCGCTGCCTGCCCGGGGTCGGGCCGGCGGCGTGGTCAGTGGGGAAGAGCGAGCTCTTCTTCTTCCTCGGTGATCTCGGTGCGGCGCGAGCGCAGCAGGCGGGTGGTGCCGCCGAAGCTGCCGCGGTCGGCCAGGCGCCGGACGATGAAGTCGCTGATCAGCTGAATGATCATCACGATCACCACCAGCTCGGCGACGATGACCCACATGAAGGTGGTCTCGAAGCGCTGGTATCCGTAGTTGACGGCGAGGGTGCCGAGGCCGCCGCCGCCGACCGTGCCGGCCATCGCGGAGAAGCCGATCAGCGCGATGATCGTGGTGGTGGCGGAGGAGACCAGCGCGGGCAGCGACTCGGGGAGCAGCACCTTGCGGATGGCGGTCCAGGTGCCGCCGCCCATCGCGTGGGCGGCCTCCAGCAGGCCGCCGTCCACCTCCCGGACGGAGGTCTCCACCAGGCGGGCGAAGAACGGGATGGCGCCGATGGTGAGCGGGACGGCCGCGGCCTGCCAGCCGATGGTGGTGCCGACCAGGGACCTGGTGAAGATCTGCAGGGCGACCATGAGGATGATGAACGGCAGGGAGCGGCCGATGTTGACGACGGCGCCGATCACCCGGTTGACCGGGAGGTTCTGCAGTGCACCGCCCTTGTCGGTGAGCACCAGCAGCAGGCCCAGCGGGAGGCCGAGCAGGATGGTGGCGGCGGTGGCGACGCCGACCATCTGGAAGGTCTCGGCGGTGGCGGGCCACAGCAGTTCCTGCATCTGGTCCCAGGTCATGCGAGCGCTCCGTTCGCCTCGTTCAGTACGTCCACCTGCAGGCCCTGCTCGCGCAGAAAGCCGATCGGGACCACGTTCTCCCGGTGGCCGCCGGGCAGTTCGACCCGCATCCGGCCGACCATCCGGCCGGAGATGTGCTCCACCGCCGCGCCGAGGATGTTGATGTCGATCTGGTAGGTGCGGGCCAGCTGGGAGACGAAGGGCTGGGCGGAGGTGTCGCCCTGGAAGGTGATCTCGAGCACGGTGTTGCCGGGCCTGCCGTGGCCGAACTCGCCGAGCGGGAAGAGCTCGCGGGCCAGTTCGGAGTTCTCGGTGGCGAGCAGTTCGGTGAGCGCGCCGGACTCGATCACCTTGCCGCCGCGCATCAGGGCGGCGGAGTCGCAGACGGACTTGATGACGTCCATCTCGTGGGTGATCAGCAGGACGGTGAGGCCGAGCTGCCGGTTGAGGTCGCGCAGCAGGGCCAGGATGGAGCGGGTGGTCTCCGGGTCCAGCGCGGAGGTGGCTTCGTCGGAGAGCAACACCTTGGGGTCGCCGGCCAGCGCCCGGGCGATGCCGACGCGCTGCTTCTGGCCGCCGGAGAGCTGGCCGGGGTAGCTGCGGGCCTTGTCGGCGAGGCCGACCAGGTCGAGCAGCTCGGCGGCCTTGCGGCGGCGCTGGGTGCGGTCCAGGCCGACGATCTCCAGCGGGAGCTCGATGTTCTGCTGGACGGTCCGCGAGGAGAGCAGGTTGAAGTGCTGGAACACCATGCCGATCCGGCGGCGGGCCGCACGCAGGTCGCGGCCGGCCCGGTGTTCCCGGCCGGGCAGCGTGGTGAGGTCGAGGCCGTCCACGACGACGCTGCCGGAGGTGGGGCGCTCCAGCATGTTCACGCAGCGGATGAGGGTGCTCTTGCCCGCGCCGCTGGTGCCGACGACGCCGTAGACCTCGCCCTCCCGCACGTGCAGGTCGACCCCGTCGAGGGCGGTGACCTCGCGGCCCCTGGAGCGGTAGACCTTCGTCAGGTCCTTGGTGGTGATCACAGCTGCTTCCGTTGGTCAGGGGCGGACGGCTCGTGGCCGCCGCACCGGTGGCGGTGAGCGGCGTGCCGGAGGCACGCCTGTGAAGGGGGGGTGGGGTCCCGCTGCCATACCTCGATCGTGGCCGCTGGGGAGCGGGGACGCGCGTGGGCGTGGCCCTTACGGGTCCGGATCCGAGGGGGTGCGGAACGGCGTCCTGGGACGGATCTGCCGAGCCGCTCAGCGGGGCTCGCTTCGGGGCGCGAGCAGGGGCGGTGGCCCTCAGCGGTGACACATTCGACAGCACATGCAGCGCTCACCTGCCGGCGCGGCGCCGGAGGGGGTGCAAGTCGTTGTCGCAGTCATGGGAGCAAGTAAATCAGACACATAGGGAGGGTCCCAATTACCAGGATCAGGTGTCCGCATTGCGGACACGACCCGGTCGTCGCAAGACGAAGGATCCAGGCGGTCCAAGCAGAAGCGCCCGGTCCAGGTGGACCGGGCGCCGATGGGAAGCGTCTCAGGCAGTGGCGGCGAACTCGGCGTGGACCGGCTTCTCCAGGGTCACCACGCTCAGCCGGCGGCTGACCTCGCGCACCTCCCGCTGCTGGTAGCCGTGCCGGGCGTACAGGCGGAGGTTGCCGAGGCTGCGGTGGCCGGTGAAGAGCTCGAAGGAGCGCACCCGGTGCCCGTCCAGGAGCTGCCGCTCGACCGCGTCCAGCAGCCGGCCGCCCAGGCCGTGGCGCTGCATCCGGGGGTGGACCACCAGGCGGGCGACCCGGGCCACGCCGCTGTCGTCCACCCGGCCCCGGACCGTGCCGACGACCTCGTCACCGAGCCGGGCCACCAGCACGTGCCGCTCCGCGAGCTCGGCCCGCAGGCTCTCCAGCGTCTGCGTTAGCGGCTCGATGCCCCAGTCGCCGTACAGCTCGGCCTCACTCTGGTAGCCGAGGTACTGGAGCTTGAGGATCTGCTCCGCGTCGTCCTCGGTCGCCACCGAAATGATCACGCTCATGCCCATGTGCGGGGGCCTCCCATCGTTGGTTCCCGGCGCCGGGTCTGGGTGCGGCGCCGGTTGCTCTGCCGGAGGTGTGCCCGGACGGGGATCGGCCCTGACCGGGGGTAGCGCAGCGCCGCACCCCGGCGGTCTCCGGAGCCCGACCCTCGCTCACGCTCAGTATCCGGCCGCCTCTGCCACCGTCAAGGAGGACGTTAGCCACGGCTCTACCCCGGCTTCCCCCGGTCTCAACCTTCCGGACGCCCGACGTGGTGCGTGTCACTCGGCGGCCGATGGCTGTACAGCAGGGCCCGCAGACAGCCCAGGCAGCGCGACCGGGTGGGCCCGATGCTGCCCCTGGGCAGGCGCAGGCGTTCGGCCACCTGCCGGTACGTCAGTTCGGGTGACTCGGACAGCACGGCGAGCAGTTCGGGGCAGCGTCCCGGCAGCCCGGCCAGCGCCCGCCGTACCGCGCGGTGGCGGTAGGCCGTCAGCAACTGCTCCTCGGCGGAGGGCACCGACGGGTGCTGCCGGCGGGACTCCCCGGACCGCCGGACGGACTGCCGAGCAGGCTGCCCGACGGGCTCCGGGGCGGGCTGCGGGGCACCGCGCCCGGCTGCCAGCTGGGCGGTCAGCTGGATCGTCAGCGCCCTGACCCAGGAGACCCGGTCGCGCGGCAGGGTGCCGTCGGCGGCCCGTTCCAGCACCCGCAGCCAGACGTCCTGCTCCAGGTCCTGCGGGTCGAGGCGGTGCCGGTGCGCCAGCGCGGCGGCGAGCGGGGCGAAGGCGGGGCGCAGCTCGGCGACGGGGATCACACCCGGTATGACCGCCGTCCGCCCCCGCAGGTGACGGCAGGTCACCCGGTCAGGAGCTGGGCGGGATGTTCTGGTTGACGCGGAACAGGTTGCCGGGGTCGTAGCTGTCCTTCAGCGCGGTGAGCCGGCGGTACTTCACCGGGCCGTACGCCTCCAGGACCCGCCCCGGGCCCTCCTGGCCGAGGAAGTTGACGTACACGCCGCCGGAGGAGAAGGCCCGCATGGCGCTCCACAGCTCGCTGGCCCATCCGGCGTGCTCGGCGTCCTCGGCGGGCCGCTCCCAGCGGGAGTTGATGCTGAGCAGGTAGGGGGCCGAGCGGTGGGTGTAGGCGGTGTCGTCCGGGCCGACCCGGGCGATGGCCCCGCCGAGGAAGGCGAGCCGGATGTCGGAGAGCGGTGAGGTGATCCGCGCGAGGTGCCCGGTGAGGGTGGCGATGGCGCGGTCGTCCAGGGTGGCCAGGTACTCGGCCCTCCAGTAGTTGCGGGCCCCGGGCCCCCAGCCGGGGTCGAACATCTGCTGCCAGGCGGTGTAGGGGCGCAGCTGGACCGTGTCCGCCAGCACGCCCGGCAGGGCGCGCAGCGGCGCCATCGCGCCCCGCCCGCGTTCGGGCCGGCCGACGTGGCACATCGCGATCCGGACCACCGGGGTGCCGGGCAGGTCGGCGGGCAGGTGGGGCAGCGCCGGGGCGATGCCGAGCAGGCAGAGGGCGAACAGCTGGTCGGGGGCGCCGCGCAGGTGGCCGCGGACCGCCCGGAGCACCTGGGGCGCCCGGTCGGCCGGGAAGTACAGCTCGCCGCAGAGCACCTGCGGGCCGACCGGGTGCAACCGGTAGGAGAGCGAGGTGACGACGCCGAAGTTCCCGCCGCCGCCCCGGATGCCCCAGAACAGCTCCGGGTGCTGGGCCGCACTGGCGGTGACCACCCGCCCGTCGGCCGTCACGAGCTCGGCCTCCAGCAGGTTGTCGCAGGTCAGCCCGTACGCGCGACTGAGCCAGCCGAAGCCTCCGCCGAGGGTGGTGCCGGCGATCCCGGTGGCGGACATCAGTCCGCCCGGGGTCGCCAGGGCGTAGCGCTGGGTCTCCCGGTCGACCTCGGCCCAGGTGGCGCCCGGCTGTGCGTGGGCGGTCCGGCGGGCGGAGTCCACGCGGACGTTCCGCATCGGCGCGAGGTCGATCATCAGGCCGCCGTCGCAGACCGCGTGGCCGGCGATGCTGTGGCCGCCGCCCCGGACGGTGGGCGGGAGCCCGTACTCCCGGGCCACCTCGACGGCCAGCAGGACGTCCGGGGTGCCGGTGCAGCGGGCGATCAGGGCCGGCCGGCGGTCGATCGCGCCGTTCCACACGGTCCGGGCGGCGTCGTACTCCGGGTCGCCCGGGGTGATCAGCTGGCCTCGGAACCCTCTGCGGAGTGCGGCGGCGGCTCTGGCGCCCATGCCACCAGTATCGGCCGCCCCGCCCCGCCCGGCTCGAGCAACCGGGCCTGCCGGGCGGGTGCCGCAGGCACCAGGGGCGCGGGGAGCCGCGCGAAACGGGAGGGACCGCGCCGCACGATTCCTGCGGGGAGCGGCGGCACCGTCCTGCGGGCGGACGTGGTGCCTGCCGGTCACCGAGGCCGGGTACGGGTGGTCGCCCTCCGTTTCGCACGGGTCCGCGCGCCCCTGGTGGTGCGCCCGGCCGCCGGGGTCAGTGCTTGAGCCAGGCCTGCTGGGCGGCGAGGTCGGCCTTGAGGTCGGCGAGCTGGGCGGCCACGGCGGAGGGGGCGGTGCCGCCCCGCCCGTTGCGGGAGGCGATGGCGCCGTGGACGGTGAGGACCGAGCGGACCTCGGGGGTGAGGTGCTCGGAGATCTCGGCGAACTGGGCGTCCGTCAGGTCGGCGAGCTCGATGCCCTGCGACTCGCAGACCTTGACGCAGGCGCCGGCCACCTCGTGCGCGACCCGGAACGGCACGCCCTGCCTGACCAGCCACTCCGCGATGTCGGTGGCCAGCGAGAACCCGGCCGGGGCCAGCTCCTCCAGGCGCTCGCGGTGCACGGTGAGGGTCTCCATCATGCCGGTGAAGGCGGGCAGCAGGACCTCGAGGGTGTCGCAGGAGTCGAAGACCGGCTCCTTGTCCTCCTGGAGGTCGCGGTTGTAGGCGAGCGGCAGCGCCTTCAGGGTCGCCAGGAGCCCGGTCAGGTTGCCGATCAGCCGGCCGGACTTGCCCCGGGCCAGCTCGGCGATGTCCGGGTTCTTCTTCTGCGGCATGATCGAGGAGCCCGTGGAGAAGGCGTCGTGCAGCGTGATGAAGCCGAACTCCTTGGTGTTCCAGATGATCACCTCCTCCGCGATCCGGGAGAGGTTGATCCCGATCATGGCGGTGACGAAGGCGAACTCGGCGACGAAGTCGCGGGAGGCGGTGCCGTCGATGGAGTTGGCCACCGAACCGCCCTCGAAACCGAGCTCGGCGGCGACCGCCTGCGGGTCCAGGCCCAGCGAGGACCCGGCGAGCGCGCCGGAGCCGTACGGGGAGACGGCGGTGCGGGCGTCCCACTGGCGCAGCCGCTCGGCGTCCCGGCCGAGGGCCTGCGCGTGCGCGAGGACGTGGTGGGCGAAGAGCACGGGCTGCGCGTGCTGGAGGTGGGTGCGGCCCGGCATCGCGGTGTCCGGGTGGGCCTCGGCCAGGCCGACCAGGGCGTACTGGAGGTCCAGGACCAGCCCACCGATGATCTTCGCGTGGTCCCGCAGGTACATCCGGAACAGGGTGGCGATCTGGTCGTTGCGCGAGCGGCCGGCCCGGAGCTTCCCGCCGAGGTCGGCGCCGAGCCGCTCCAGCAGCCCGCGCTCCAGGGCGGTGTGCACGTCCTCGTCGGCGACCGTACCGGTGAAGGCCCCCGACTCGACGTCGGCGAGCAGCCGGTCGAGCCCCGCGAGCATGGCGGCCAGCTCGTCGTCGGTCAGCAGCTCCGCCTTGTGCAGCACCCGGGCGTGCGCCTTGGAGCCCGCGATGTCGTACGCCGCGAGGCGCCAGTCGAAGTGCACGGACGCGGAGAGCCTGGCCAGCGCCTCGGAGGGGCCGTCGGCGAAGCGTGCGCCCCAGAGACGGACATCTGCATTCTGGTCTGACGGCATCGCGGGTGGCTCCTTCACGGGGTGGGGAGGTGGCTTGCGGGGCGGCCCCGGCTGCGAGGGGGTGCAGCCGGGACCGCCGGGCGGGGGTGGATCAGGCCAGGTCGCGGCGGGCGGCGATCTTCGAGGACATGCCGAAGATCTCGATGAAGCCCTTGGACATCGACTGGTCGAAGGTGTCGCCGGTGTCGTAGGTGGCGAGGTTGAAGTCGTACAGCGACTGGTCGGACTTGCGACCGTTGACCACCGCGCGGCCACCGTGCAGCACCATCCGGATCTCGCCGGAGACGACCTGGTTGGCCTCATTGACGAAGCCGTCGAGCGCCCGCTTGAGCGGGGAGAACCACAGGCCGTCGTAGACGAGTTCGGCCCAGCGCTGCTCCACCTGCCGCTTGTAGCGCGCGAGTTCGCGCTCGACGGTGACGTTCTCCAGGGCCTGGTGGGCGGTGATCAGGGCGATCGCGCCGGGGGCCTCGTAGATCTCCCGGGACTTGATGCCGACGAGGCGGTCCTCGACCATGTCGAGCCGGCCGATGCCCTGGGCGCCGGCCCGCTTGTTCAGCTCCTCGACGGCCTGCAGCACGGTGACCTTGCGGCCGTCGATCGCGACCGGCACGCCCGCCTCGAAGGTGATGACGACCTCGTCGGCCTCGCGCGGGGTGGCCGGGTTCTGGGTGTACTCGTAGACGTCCTCGATCGGGGCGTTCCAGATGTCCTCCAGGAAGCCGGTCTCGACGGCCCGCCCGAAGACGTTCTGGTCGATCGAGTACGGCGACTTCTTGGTGGTCGCGATCGGCAGTCCCTTGGACTCGGCGAAGGCGATCGCCTTGTCCCGGGTCATCGCGTAGTCACGCACCGGGGCGATGCACTTCAGGCCCGGGGCGAGGGAGTTGATGCCGACCTCGAAGCGGACCTGGTCGTTGCCCTTGCCGGTGCAGCCGTGGGCGACGGTGGTGGCGCCGTGCTTCTGCGCGGCGGCGACCAGGTGCTTGACGATCACCGGCCGGGAGAGCGCGGAGACCAGCGGGTACTGGCCCTGGTAGAGGGCGTTGGCCTTGAGGGCGGGCAGGCAGTACTCGTCGGCGAACTCCTCGCGGGCGTCCGCGACCTCGGCCTCGACGGCACCGCAGTCCAGCGCGCGCTGACGGATGACATCGAGGTCCTCGCCGCCCTGGCCGACGTCGACGGCGACGGCGATGACCTCGGCGCCCGTCTCCTCGGCGATCCAGCCGATGCAGACGGACGTGTCCAGACCGCCCGAGTAGGCGAGTACGACGCGCTCGGTCACGGCTTTCTCCTTCACAACAGTGCGAACAGGGGTGGGTCAGCGGTATGCGTGTCCCATACGGCGATGGGTATAAGTATGCATGACGGCGTATGGAAATCAAAACCTGTTCGTCCGTGCGTTCCGAGGGGCGGACCGGGCGGCGGAAAACACTCAGGGGCGCGGGGCCCGTCCGATCCGCCACGTGGCCGCGGGGTCTCCCGCGCACGCAGTCGATCGGCCGTGCTCCCGCGCCCCTGGGGCGCTGCCCGTCCGGCGCCGGGTACTACTGGGTCTTGGACTGGGCCAATTGCATCAGATGGTCGGCCAGCGCCTGGCCGCCGGCCGGGTCGCGGCTGATCAGCAGCACGGTGTCGTCGCCCGCGATGGTGCCGATGATCTCGAACACCTCCGCCTGGTCGATCGCCGAGGCCAGGAACTGCGCCGCACCCGGCGGCGTCCGCAGCACGACCAGGTTGCCCGAGGCGGTCGCGGAGACCATCAGCTCACCGGCCAGCCGGGCCATCCGGCCCTCACTGGCCGACTCCCCCATCGGCGCGCGCGGCGTACGGTCACCGCCCTCAGCCGGGACGGCGTAGATGAGCGCGCCGTCCCGGTTGCGGATCTTCACCGCGCCCAGTTCGTCCAGATCCCGCGAGAGCGTGGCCTGGGTGACCACGAGTCCGTCGTCGGCCAGCAGTTTGGCCAGTTGGCTCTGCGAGCGGACGGGCTGACGGGTCAACAGGTCCACGATCCGCCGGTGCCGGGCCGTGCGGGTCTGCGGAACCTGCGGCGTCGGACCGGCGGCGGGCTGGTCGGGTCGGGATACGGTCATACTGGTAATTCTCCCGGACTACGCGCCGTGCTTCGCGTCGGGGGCGGCCGCCCGGACGGTGCGCAGGATCTCCGGCAGCGCGGCCAGGAAACCGTCCGCCTCCTGCTCGGTCAGCACCAGCGGCGGCACCAGCCGCACCGCGTCCGCCGTCGCCGCGTTCACCAGGAACCCGGCGTCCTGCGCCACCGCCTGGACCCGGGCCGCGACCGGCTCGGTCAGCACGATGCCCAGCAGCAGCCCGGCACCCCGGACGTGGGAGACCAGCGGGTCGTCGATCGCCTCGACCCCGCTGCGCAGCCGCTCGCCGATCTTCCGGACGTGCTCCAGCAGGCCCTCGGCCTCGATGGTCTCCAGCACCGCCAGACCGGCCGCCGCCGCCACCGGGTTCCCGCCGAAGGTGGTGCCGTGGTGGCCCGGCTGCAGCAGATCGGCTGCCGCGCCGAAGGCGACGGTCGCACCGATCGGCAGCCCGCCGCCGAGGCCCTTGGCGAGCGTGACGACGTCCGGCTCGACGCCCTCCTCGGCCTGGTGGGCGAACCAGTGCCCGGTACGGCCGATGCCGGTCTGCACCTCGTCCAGCACCAGCAGGGCGCCCTTCGCCCGGGTGATCCCGCGGGCGGCCGCGAGATAGCCCGGCGGCAGCGGGATCGCACCGTTCTCGCCCTGGACCGGCTCCAGGAAGACGGCGGCGGTGTCCGTGGTGACGGCCGCGCGCAGCGCCTCGACGTCACCGAACGGGACGTGCGAGACGTCCCCGGGCAGCGGCCGGAACGGGTCCTGCTTGGCGGGCTGGGCGGTGAGCGCCAGCGCACCCATGGTCCGGCCGTGGAAGGCGCCCTGGGCGGAGACCAGGTGGGTGCGGCCGGTGAGGCGGCTGATCTTGAAGGCCGCCTCGTTGGCCTCGGCGCCGGAGTTGCAGAAGAACACCCGGCCCTCGCGGCCGAACAGCCCGAGCAGCCGCTCGGCCAGCTGCACGGTCGGCTCGGCCAGGAACAGGTTGGAGATGTGCCCGAGCTGCCCGATCTGCCGGGTGACCGCCTCGACCACGGCCGGATGACCGGTGCCGAGCGCGTTCACCGCGATGCCGCCGACCAGGTCCAGGTACTCCTTGCCGTCGGCGTCCCAGAGCTTCGCGCCGGCCCCGCGCACCAGCGGGATCCGGGGGGTGCCGTAGTTGTTCATCAGCGCGTGCTGCCAGCGCCGGGTGAGCCGGGCGTTGCCGGAGGTCGCCGCGTTCGTCATGCCAGTCCCCCGAGGACGGCCGCCTCGTCGTCCGGGACGACCATGGTGCCGATGCCTTCGTCGGTGAAGATCTCCAGGAGCAGCGAGTGCTGCACCCGGCCGTCCAGTACGCGCGCGGTCCCCACGCCCGAGCGCACGGCCCGCAGACAGCCCTCCATCTTGGGGAGCATGCCGCTGGCGAGGTCCGGCAGCATCTTCTCCAGCTCGCCCGCGCTGAGCTGGCTGATCACGTCGTCCGAGTTGGGCCAGTCCGCGTAGAGGCCCTCGACGTCGGTGAGGACCACCAGCATCTCCGCGCCGAGCGCGGCCGCGAGTGCGGAGGCGGCGGTGTCGGCGTTGATGTTGTAGACGTGGCCGTCGACGCCGCGCGCGATGCTGGAGACGACCGGGATCCGGCCGTCCGCGATCAGCGCCCTGACCGCGCCGGCCTCGATGTTGACGATGTCCCCGACCAGGCCGATGTCCACCTGCTCGCCGTCCACCACCGCGTACCGCTTGACGGCCGTCATGGTGTGCGCGTCCTCGCCGGTCATGCCGACCGCGAACGGCCCGTGCTCGTTCAGCAGGCCGACCAGCTCGCGCTGCACCTGGCCCGCCAGCACCATCCGGACCACGTCCATGGTCTCGGGGGTGGTGACCCGCAGGCCGTTGGTGAACGAGGACTCCAGGCCCAGCTTCGCCAGCTGCGCGCTGATCTGCGGGCCGCCGCCGTGCACCACGACCGGGTGCAGCCCGGCGTAGCGGAGGAAGACCACGTCCTGGGCGAAGGCCGACTTGAGGTCCTCGTCCACCATGGCGTTGCCGCCGAACTTGATCACCACGGTCTTGCCGTGGAAGCGCTCCAGCCAGGGCAGCGCCTCGATCAGCGTCATCGCCTTGGGCAGTGCGGTGTTGTTGCGGGCCTGTTCGCCCTTGGGTGCGATCTGCACGGTGTTCGTGTCCCCCGGCTCAGGTGGAGTAGGCGCTGTTCTCGTGCACGTAGTCGGCGGTGAGGTCGTTGGTCCACACGGTGGCGGCGGCCCCGCCGGCGTTCAGGTCGGCGGTGACGACCACCTCGCGGCCCTTCATGCTCACCAGGGCGCGGTCCTCGCCGACGCTGCCGTTGCGGCAGACCCAGACGCCGTTGATGGCCACGTTCAGCCGGTCGGGGTCGAAGGCGGCGGCGGTGGTGCCGATCGCGGCCAGCACCCGGCCCCAGTTCGGGTCCTCGCCGTGGATGGCGCACTTGAGCAGGTTGTTGCGGGCGATGGTCCGGGCGACGTCCACCGCCTCCTGCTCGGTGGCGGCGTTCACGACGTCGATCCGGATGTCCTTGCTGGCACCCTCGGCGTCGCCGATCAGCTGCCGGGCCAGGTCGTCGCAGACCGTACGGACGGCCTCGGCGAACTCGGCCGCGTCCGGGGTGGTCCCGGAGGCGGCCGAGGACAGCAGCAGCACGGTGTCGTTGGTGGACATGCAGCCGTCGGAGTCCACCCGGTCGAAGGTGGTGCGGGTCGCGGAGCGCAGCGCGGTGTCCAGGCCCCGGCTGTCCACGGCGGCGTCGGTGGTGAGCACCACCAGCATGGTGGCGAGGCCGGGGGCGAGCATGCCCGCGCCCTTGGCCATGCCGCCGACCGTCCAGCCGTCGCCGGTGTACTGCGCCGTCTTGTGCACCGTGTCGGTGGTCTTGATGGCGATGGCCGCGGCCTCGCCGCCGTCCTCGCTGAGCGACTCGGCGGCCAGCTCGACACCGGGCAGCAGGACGTCCATCGGCAGCCGCTCGCCGATCAGGCCGGTCGAGGCGACGGCGACCTCGCCCGCGTTGAGCTTCAGCTCCGCGGCGACCTTCTCGGCCGTCGCATGGGTGTCCTGGAAGCCGAGCGGACCCGTACAGGCGTTGGCGCCACCGGAGTTGAGGATGACGGCGGAGACCTGACCACCCTTCAGGACCTGCTCGGACCAGAGCACCGGGGCGGCCTTGACCCGGTTGGAGGTGAAGACGCCGGCTGCGGCGAACGAGGGGCCGTCGTTGACCACCAGCGCCAGGTCGGGGGTGCCGGAGGCCTTGATCCCGGCGGTGACCCCGGCGGCACGGAAGCCCTTCGCCGCCGTCACGCCTGCGTTCCGACTGCTTGTCACGGTGCGACTCCGTTCACGGGAAGGCCCAGCTCTTCAGGCAGGCCGAGGGCGATGTTCATGCTCTGCACCGCGCCGCCGGCGGTGCCCTTCACCAGGTTGTCGATCGCGCTGATCGCGATGATCCGCCCGGCGTGCTCGTCCAGCGCGACCTGGATCAGCGCGGCGTTGGAGCCGTAGACCGAACTGGTCCGCGGCCACTGCCCCTCGGGCAGCAGCCGGACGAAGGGCTCACCCGCGAAGGCCGCCGCGTACGCCTCGCGCAGCCGCCCGGCCGTGGTGCCCGGCCTGGCCTTGGCCGAGCAGGTGGCCAGGATGCCGCGCGGCATCGGGGCGAGGGTCGGCGTGAACGAGACGACGACCGGCTCCTGCGCGATCGAGCCGAGGTTCTGCGCCATCTCCGGCGTGTGCCGGTGCCCGCCGCCGACCCCGTACGGGCTCATCGAGCCCATCACCTCGCTGCCGAGCAGGTGCGCCTTGACCGCCTTGCCCGCGCCGGACGTCCCGGAGGCGGCGACGACCACCGCCTCCGGCTCGGCCAGCTTCGCGGCGTACGCCGGGAACAGCGCCAGCGAGACGGCCGTCGGGTAGCAACCGGGGACGGCGATCCGCTTGCTCCCCTTGAGCGCCTCCCGGTACCCCGGCAACTCGGGCAGCCCGTACGGCCAGGTGCCGGCGTGCGGGGAGCCGTAGAACCGCTCCCACACCGCGGGGTCCTTCAGCCGGAAGTCCGCACCGCAGTCCACCACGAGCACGTCCTCACCGAGCACCTCGGCGACCGCCGCCGACTGGCCGTGCGGCAGCCCGAGGAAGACCACGTCGTGCCCGGCCAGCACCTCCGGCGTGGTCGGCTCCAGCACCCGGTCGGCCAGCGGCAGCAGATGCGGCTGCAACTCCCCGAACCGCACCCCGGCGTTCGACCCGCCGGTCAGCGCTCCGATCTCGACCTTCGGATGCCCGAGCAGGAGGCGCAGCACCTCACCACCCGCGTACCCGCTGGCGCCGGCGACGGCGACGCGCAAAACCATGACGTTCCTCCTCAGCTGCTTGGCATGAATATACGCACGACGGAACATTCATGCAAGAAGGTCGCATGGCGGGGCCACGTCGCTGCGACTCGGCACCCGACTCGGCCCGTGGGCCCTCCAGCCGGCCCGACCGAGCGCGAGAGTCGGCCCGGCCCTCATGCGGACAGGCCGGTGACCCCTCTGGATTCAGCGCGCCGCCCGGTGACGGCGCGGCCCTGACCCACCCGGTCTCGCTGTCACGGAGGGCCCTGGTCAAAAGCCTGGCGTGCTGGGCGCATCGGTCGGCCGGACAGGCCGGGTCGAGCGCTCGCTCACAGCCGCCTGCGACCGAGCGGTTCGGTCGGCGGGCGAGCGGTTGAGCCGGAGTGGCGGGTCGAGGTCTTCCCCGCGCTGCGGAAGGGCGCCGCAGTGCGCGCGGACAAGACCTGCCGGGACATCCGAAGACCGTGGGGAGAAGGAGTGTCAGATGGGCAGGGTTGACTCTCCCTCGGTCGGTCACACGTGCCGACGACCCCGGCCGACCGCCGGGGACGAGCGAGGGAGGCTTCCGAATGCGGGAGGATGTCATGACGGCCGGGACCGGGCTGCGGGTCTACCCCGAGCCCGCGGACGTGTTCGTCGCCGACCAGGTCGAACTGGCGGCACACCTGCACCCGTTGATCTCGATCGATCTCGCCGCGGTGGACCCGGCCTGGCACGGCCGGATCCACCTGGTCAGCCCGCTGGAACCGGCGGACGGCTACCTCGGCGACCACACCGAGGCCTTCCACCTGCCCCTGCAGAGGACCAACTGGCTCGGGTTCTCGATCGAGGACGACCGCTACCGCCTGCTCGGCGACCGGCGCTACTTCGCACGGGCGACGACCCCCGAGGAGCTGCCCGACCCCTGGCCCGGGTTCCGTGCGGAACTCGACGAGCACTGCGAGGCCGAGGAGCGCAGCTACCTGGCGCACCGGGACGCCTTCCGCCGCGAGGGCGTCCTGCTCATGCGCCACGACGACGGGTCCCCGCGGTCCGGCGGACCCGACGCCATGGCACTGCTGGAGCAGCTCGGCGGCGATGCGGACCCGCACGGGAACTGGGTGCGGCCCGAGCTGTTCCCCGTCGAGTACGACGACGACAGCGCCTGGCCGGTCAGTCCGGCCGGAAACCCGTTCCGCTTCGTGGCGTCGGTGCCCGGCTGGCACTACCGCAGAACGGGTGCCGACTCGATCCTGCTGTTCTTCGAGCCCGTCGAGCGGATCGCCCTGCTGACCTTCGACTGGAGCTGAGGAACCACCCTGACAGCCAAGGGCGTTGGGCCCGGCCCTCACCGGCCCGGACGGAGGGCCTCACCCGCGCCCGGACTCCGGAGGCCGGTCCCGGGGCGGTCGTCCGACGCCTGCGGCACACCGGCCGACGCCGCATCAGGGGTGGTGCCCCGTCGGGCCGGTTGCCCGGCGACCGGAGTTGGGCACCGGGGTGGCGTCGGTGAGCGATGATCCCGTGATGCCGCCTCCGGCGCACGGGGGCGACCTGCCGATACTCGAACAGCTCCCGGTGGATCCTGCGGCGACCGGGCCGTTCCGGTGGTACGGCCGGCCGGCTCCCGGATGCCGGCGGCGCCAGTGGGCGGAGAACGGACTGCCGTCGGACGACGGCGGCCTGCCGATGGTGACGGGCGGCACGGTGGCAGGCGGAACGGCGGGGCTGGTACCGCAGAAGCGGACTCGACGGTGAATGGCGGAACCCCACAATTCCCGGGCGCCGGACTCCGTGGATGTCCGCACCTGATCACCCGTCAAACCCCTGGCAGAGTGACGGAGAACTCGACATCCCCGACCGGCCTTCGGCGCGGGGAGTTGTACAGATCTCATAAAGGGGGTTCACCGATGGATGCCGATTCCAACAAGGTGGTGGTCACCGGTCTCGGGGCCACGACACCGCTCGGCGGAGACGTCGCCTCGACCTGGTCCGCGCTGCTCGCCGGGCAGTCCGGGATCAGCGCGATCGAGGAGGAGTGGGCGGCCGGCCTGCCCGTACGGATCGCGGGCAGGCTCAAGGTCGAGCCGGGCGAGGTCCTCGACCGGGTGCAGGCCCGCCGGATGGACCGTTGCGAGCAGATCGCACTGGTCGCCGCCCGCGAGGCGTGGGCCGACGCGGGGTCGCCCGGCGTCGAACCGGAGCGGCTGGCCGTGGTGATCGGTACGGGCACCGGGGGCGCGCTGACCATGCTCGGCCAGGACGACGTCCTCGAATCGTCCGGAGTCCGGCGGGTCTCACCGCACACCGTCCCGATGCTGATGGCCAACGGTCCCGCCGCCTGGGTCAGCATCGACCTCGGGGCCCGCGGCGGCGCCCACACCCCGGTCAGCGCCTGCGCGTCGGGCGCGGAGGCGATCGCGATGGGCCTCGACCTGATCCGGCTCGGCCGGGCGGACGTGGTCGTGGCGGGCGGCACCGAAGCCTGCATCTGCCCGCTGCCGCTGGCCGGCTTCGCCCAGGCCAGGGCGCACTCGACCCGCAACGACGCGCCCGAGCGGGCGTCCCGGCCCTTCGACGTCGACCGCGACGGCTTCGTCATCGGCGAGGGGGCCGTGGTGGTCGTCCTGGAGCGTGCCGGGTTCGCCGCCGCACGGGCCGCCCGCGCCCACGCGACACTCGCCGGGGCCGGCGTCACCTCCGACGCCCACCACATCACCGCCGCGCACCCCGACGGCCAGATCCGCGCCATGCGGCTGGCACTGTCCTCCGCAGCCCTGTCCCCGCTCGCCGTCGAGCACGTCCACGCCCACGCGACCTCCACCCCCATGGGCGATCTCACCGAGGCCGGGTCGATCACCGAGGCCATCGGCCTCCACCCGGCCGTCACCGCGACCAAATCGATGACCGGTCACCTCTTCGGCGCTGCCGGGGCGATGGGCGCCCTCTCCGCGATCCTCTCGCTCCGCGACGGCGTCATCCCCGCGACCCGGAACCTCGACGTCCTCGACCCGCAGGTGAAGCTGGACGTCGTCACGGGCGAGCCCCGGCGGGGCCGGCTGACCGCCGCCCTGACGAACTCGTTCGGCTTCGGCGGCCACAACGCCTCACTCGTGTTCACCCCGGCGCCCTGATCCGGTCGGAGCCACTTCCCCCGGGGGCCCGCCGAGGGCCCCCGGGGACCGGCGGGGAGGACTCGGCAGGGCGGCTCCCGAAGGAGCGGCGGAGAGGGAGGTGCCGCGGCGGTCCGGTAGCGGTGCCGGTCGTCGGCGCCACCACCGAACGGCCGGTCCTTGCATACGGAGGCGGGTCGGACTCGTGAGGGCGGATCGTTCGGACAGATCTCAGTCAGGCCATAGAAAAATTGGCGTCACATTTGGCCGAAGTTTGGTCGGATGTGCTTGAGTTCGACCGGATTGTGCAGACGGCGTGGGCCTGGTGGAGGCGCCCCGACGGGGCTGGCCGAACCATCCGCTGCACGGAAAGAGAACGAGGGATCGTGATGCGCAAGGCGGCACTCGGCTCACTGCGAGCAGTGCTGGGCATCGAGGCGGTTGCCGTCCTGTGGGTCACCGTCGTGCTCGCCGCACTCGGCGCCCTGTTCGGGGAGTTGGAGGGGCGTTCCCCGTCCCGGGAGGCGCGCGCGGTGTGGGCGGGCGCCTTCCTCGTCTGGGCCGGGCTGTGCGGCTGGGCCGCCGTCACGGCCGTCCGTCCGTCGCGGTCCAGGACGGGCGGGTGGCCCCGGCACCTGGTGGCGGTGGCCGCCGGGCACTCGGCGCTCACCACGGTGACGGCCCTGCGGGGCTCCTGGCCGACGACGACGGCGTGTCTGGCGGTGGCCACCCTGGCCTTCGCCGTGCTCCGGTCGAACCCTTCCACCAGGCGGCCGGCCCGCCCCCGCCGGGCCGCGCGCTGCTGCGGGCGGCCCGGACGGACGGTCAGTTCCTGACGGCGCGGAGGACGACGAACTTCGGGTCGCTGGCGACGACCTGGCAGTTGCCGAAGAGCCTGCGCAGCTTGACGTGGTAGCCGAGGTGACGGTTGCCGATGACCCAGAGTTCGCCACCGGGGCGGAGCGCGCGGCGGGAACCGGTGAACATCCGCCAGGCGGTGGCGTCGGTGGTCGCCTGGTGGGAGTGGAAGGGCGGGTTGTTCAGGACCAGGTCGACCGTGCCGGCCGGTACGGCGGAGAGGGCGTCACCGGCCAGGAACCGCGCCCCCGTGTCCCCCTGGACGTTCGCCCGGAAGGTGGCCTCGGCCGAGGCCACGGCCTGGAACGACTCGTCGATGAAGGTCAGTTCGGCCTGCGGGTTGGCCAGCGCGGCGGCCGTCCCGACCACACCGTTGCCGCAGCCGAGGTCCACGACGTGCTCGTGGCCGTGGCGCTGCGGCAGGTTGCGCAGGAAGAACCTGGTACCGATGTCGAGGCGTTCGGCGCAGAAGATGCCCGCGTGGTTGGTGACCGTCAGCCCGGAGGCCGGACCGAGATCGGCGGGCAGCGCGTAGCTGCTCGGCCAGGGGCTGGCGGCGGGGCGGAGTCCCGGGTCCGGCGTGCAGAAGACCAGGCGCGCCTTCTTCACCGCCAGCGAGGTGCGGGTCGGGCCGATGATGCGCTCGAACAGCTGGAGCGTGGAGGTGTGGATCTCGGTGACCATGCCGGTGCCGACCACGACCGTGCCCGGGTGGATGTGCGGCGCCAGGCGGTGCAGCTGGTCCTCCAGGAGCGCGAGGCTCTTGGGGACACGGATCAGCAGGACGTCGATCCCCTCCGGAGGGGTGTCCCTGGTCGACAGCAGACGTACGGCGTCCGCGTCGACCCCGTTGCGGGCGAGGTTCGCCCGGGTCGCCTGCTGGCCGAGGAAGGAGTCGGTGATCTGCACCGGCCGGTGCTCGGCGAGCGCGGTGACCAGCGCACCCCACCGGTCGCCGACCGCGACCACGGTTCCGGCCAGGTCGACGGGTTCGCCATCGATCCCCTTGAGGTGCCGCAGCAGGTACTCGTCGGCGGCGTCCCAGGCACGAAGCTGGTCGCGGGGGTCCTCGGGGAAGCGGGCGAGGTCGAACTCACCCCATGGCGTTGTGAAGCAGTTCATCGTGCCCTCAGGCTATCCGAGTCCCCCGTGCGCCCGGGAATCGCGGCAGGTGACCGTAGTCGGGCCGGCCTCCGGGGCGCCTCGGCGCGCCGCCGAAGCCACCCGCCCAGGCACCGCGCGCCCGGAGCGGCGCGCCGGGCGCCGGCACAGCCGCACCCGGCCGTTTGAGGGGCGGGGCCCGGCTCCCGGGCCGATACTGGCCGAGGACTCGACCGACCCGGGAGAACGGGCATCCCCAGGTGCCCGCAGAGAGGGCGATGCGGCATGGACTGGAAGCTGGAAGTGGTGGTGGTCCCCGTCTCGGACGTGGACCGGGCCAAGCGGTTCTACAGCGAGCAGGTCGGGTTCGACGTCGACATCGACACCCGGCTGGGCCCGGAATTCCGCGTCGTCCAGCTGACACCGCCCGGCTCGGGCTGCTCGATCACGGTGGGCACCGGGCTGCCGCAGGGCGTGCCCGGCTCGCTCAAGGGCCTGCAACTGGTGGTCACCGACGTCGAGGCCGCCAGGGCACAGCTGGCCGAGCGCGGCGTGGAGGTCAGCGGGGTCAAGCACTTCGCGGACGGCGTCCAGCAGGACGGGCACGGCGGCCCCTGGAACTCGTTCGTCTTCTTCGACGACCCCGACGGCAACAGCTGGGCCGTACAGGAACGTCCGGAACCGGTGGGCGGCACGGGCTGAGGGGGCAGCGCGGCGGTACGGGAGATCCGGCTTGCCCGCCCGCCCCGCCGCGCACCTGAGCTGCCCCGGCCCACCGCTCACCTGAGCCGCCCCGCCACTCGCCCGAGCCGTCACGCCCCGCCGTCGCGGCCCGCCGCCCCCGCCGCGCACCCGAGCCGCCGCGCACCGTCCCCGGCGGAGCCGCCCGCCCCACCGGTTCCGGCCCCGGGCGCAGTGAGCGTGTCGGCCGCTACGAGGAGGCCACCGCCGCCGCGAGGAGTTCGACGGCCTCGGCGAGCCGCCCCTCGGTCAGTCCCGCGTAGCCGAGGGCCAGTGCGGGGCCGCCAGGGCTCAGCCGCATGCCGGCCACCGGTTGGACCCGCACGCCGCGCGCGGCCGCGCCCGCGACCACGGCCGCCTCCGAGACGCCGTCCGGGAGGTCCAGGTAGAGGTGGAGCCCGGCGGCGACTCCGCGCACCTCGGCGGTGGGGAGCGACCGGCGCAGCGCGGTCGCCAGCGCGTCTCGGCGGCTGCGGTAGCGGGGCCGCAGGGTACGCAGGTGGCGGTCGTAGGAGCCGGTGGCGAGCAGTCCGGCGAAGGCGAGTTGGTCGAGCACGCCGGTGCCGAGGTCGGCGTACCGCTTGGCCGCGCGGAAGTCCGCCGCGAGCCCGGCCGGGACGATCGCCCAGCCGAGCCGCAGTCCCGGCGCGAGGGACTTGCTCAGCGAGCCCAGGTGCACCACCCGGTCGGGGGCCAGCCCCTGCACGCAGCCGACCGGGGCGCCTCCCGGCCGGAGGCTGGGGAGGAACTCGGCGTCGTAGTCGTCCTCCAGGACCAGTCCGTCCTGCTCACGCGCCCACCGGACCAGGGCGGAGCGGCGGGCCGGGGAGAGGACGACGCCGGTCGGGTACTGGTGCGCCGGGGTGACCAGGACGGCGTGCGCACCGCTCGCGGCGAGCGCGTCGACGTCGATGCCCTGTTCGTCGACCGGGATGCCGACGGCTTCGGCGCCGTGGGCCCGGAGCAGTTCCAGCGCGCCGGGCGAGCACGGGTCCTCGACCGCCACCCTGCGGTGCCCCCTGGCGGCGAGCAGTCCGAGGAGCAGGGTCAGGCTCTGGGCGACGCCGTTGACGACCATCACCCGCTCCGGGTCCACCGCCGCCGCCCGGACCCGGCCGAGGTAGGAGGCCAGTTCGGCACGGAGCTGCGGCAGTCCGGCCGGGTCGCCGTAGCCGAGGTCGGTGTGCCGGGCCTCGGTGAGGGCCCGCCGGGTGGCGGTCAGCCAGGCGGTGCGGGGGAAGGCCGCGAGGTCCGGGGTCCCGGGTTTGAGGTCGTAGGCGGGGACGGGACGGCGCGGCGCGGGCGCGGTCCGCGCGGCGGGCACGGCGATACCGGGCGCGACCCTGGTGCCGGAGCCGTGCCGGCTCACCAGGTAGCCCTCTGCGACAAGTTGGGCGTACGCCTCGACGACCACGCCGCGTGAGGTCCCGAGGTCGGCGGCGAGCGTACGGGTCGCGGGCAGCGGTGTGCCGGCAGCGAGCCGGCCGTCGCGGACGGCCTGCCGCAGGGCGCGGGTCAGCTGTCCGGTGAGGTCGCCGGCGGCGTGGTCGACGGTGACGAGCAGATCGCGCATGCGGGGACTCCTACGGCGGGACGGCTTCTACGGTGACACGGCTGCGACGGCGGGGGGACGGCTGCGAGGGCGGGACGGCTTCGGAGGACCGGCGGGTCGCGCACCCCCTCGGGGCACCGGGGGCGCTGCCCGATCGGCCGCGCGCGCGAATCCCCGGGCCGCGTGCGCGAATCCCGGTCGGGCGCGGCGGCCTGGGCACCCGACCGCCGGTACGGCACGGGTGTCTCCCGTTCCGCGCGGGCGGCCGATCGAGCGGACTCCCCGCCCCCGGGGTCGCCCGGGGCGGAAGTGGTCCTCCGTATGGCATGCCGAGTGGACCTGTCCGCCGGACCACCTGCGCTCCTAGCGTGACAGGCATGCCCGTTTCCCCCTCCTCCGGCGGCACGCTGCGCGCCGCGACCGCCATGACCGTGCTCGGCTGCTCGACCGGGGTCACCGCCCGGCTCGCCGACTACCCGCTCTTCGGCGGCCAGGCCGTCCGCTACCTGCTGGCCGCCCTGATCCTGCTGCCCGTCGCCGCGCGGTCCCGCGCCGGCCGGCCGGCGCCCCGTCCGAACCTGCGCGAACTGGGACGGCTCACGGTGCTGGCGGCGACCGGGCTGTTCGGCTTCAACGTGCTGATGGTGCAGGCGCTGCGGCACACCGATCCGGCGGCGGTGGGCAGCCTGGTCGGCTGTGCACCGCTGCTGCTGGCGGTGCTCGGCCCGCTGCTCGAACGGCGACGCCCACGGCTGCGGCTGGTCGCGGCGGCCGGCGTGGTGGTGGTCGGCGCGGCGGTCGCCCAGGGGTTCGGCACCGGGAGCGCGGCCGGGTTCCTGTACGCGCTGGGGACGCTCGGCTGCGAGGCGGCGTTCTCGCTGGTCGCCGTGCCGCTGCTGCCGCGGCTGGGGCCGGTCCTGACCTCGGCGTACGCCACCGTGCTCGCGGTACCGATGTTCGCACTCACCGGTCTGGCCGTGGACGGCACCGCGCTGCTGCGCCGGCCGACGGCCGCGGAACTGGCCGCGCTGCTGTATCTGGCGGTGCTGCTGACCTGCGTCGCGTTCCTGCTCTGGTACGCCGCCCTGGCCCGGCTCGGGGCCGAACGGGCCGGGCTGTTCGCGGGGTTGATCCCGGTGGCGGCCGCACTGTCGGGTGCGGTTCTCGGGACCGGCGCCCCGCACGCGGGCGAGCTGGCCGGAGCCGCCCTGGTCGGCCTCGGAGTCTGCCTGGGCGTGGCCCGCCCGCGCCGACCGGTTCGGACGGTCCGTCAGAAACGGCTGGTGGCGGACCAGTAGGGCTGTCCCCACCCCGCACCGACCTGCTGACCGGATGGGTGGATCCGATCCGGACCAGAAGACTGGACGGCATGCCGATCACCAACCGTACGGCGGCCGCCCTGGCCGCCGCCACCGCCGTCCTGTCACTCGCGGCCCCGGGCGCGCAGGCCGCACCGGACACACCGACCGCCAACAGCGCCGTTTCCTGGGGAAGTTGTCAGAGCGCCGGCCTGGACCCGCGCCAGCGGTGCGCCACCGTCCCGGTCCCGCTGGACTACAGCCGCCCGCACGGCGAGCAGATCACGCTCGCCGTCTCCCGGATCCCGAGCGAACGGCCCGACCTGCGTCGAGGCGTCCTGCTGATGATCCCGGGCGGGCCTGGCGGTTCGGGGATCGGCGGGCCGTCGGACGCCGTGCGGCGGCTGCCGCAGGCGGTCCGGGACGCGTACGACATCGTCGGCTTCGACCCGCGCGGGGTCGGGCGCTCCACCCCGGTCAGCTGCGACCTGACGCACGAGGACCTGGCGATGGTCAACCTCCGCCCGTGGCCCGCCCCCGACGGCGGCATCACCCGCGCCCTGGACACCGAGCGCCGGATCGCCGCCGCCTGTGCGGCCGACGGCGGGCCCGTCCTGCGGAGCATCAGCACCCGCAACGAGGCCCGGGACATCGACCGGATCCGCCAGGCACTCGGCGAGCGGAAGCTGTCCACCTGGGGCGTCTCGTACGGAACCTACGCGGGCGCGGTGTACGCGACGATGTTCCCGCAGCGCACCGACCGGGTGGTGCTGGACAGCAACGACGACCCGGATCCGAGCCGGGTCGAGCGGGGCTGGCTGGCGAACTTCGCGGTCGGTGCCGAGGACCGCTTCCCCGACTTCGCGCGCTTCGCGTCCGCGCCGGGCGGCGCGTACCGGATCGCCGGCACGCCGCAGGAGGTCAGGCAGGTCTTCCTCGACCTCGCGGACCGCCTGGACCGCGAGCCGATCCCCTGGCCCGGCGCCAACCCGGAGCAGCTGACCGGCAACGTGCTGCGCGAGACGATGCTGGAGAGCCTGTACTCCGACGCGGGGTTCCCCAGGCTGGCCACGCTGATGCTGGCCGCGCTCCACGGCACGGAGCTGCCCGCGCCGGGCGGGCCGCCGGACGCCGTGCAGCAGAACACCGTCGCGGCCTCGGTCGGGACGCTCTGCAACGACGTCTCCTGGCCCGGTCCGACCGCGGACTACCAGGGTGCGGTCACCGCCGACCGGGCCGCGCATCCGCTCACCGCCGGGATGCCGGTCGACGTGATGCCCTGCGCCTTCTGGCCGGCGCCGCCCGCCGAGGCACCGACCCGGATCACGCCCGACGGTCCGTCGAACGTGCTGCTGGTGCAGAACCTGCGCGACCCCGCGACCCCGTACCGCGGGGCGCTCAAGCTGCGTGCGGCGTTCGGCACCCGGGCGCGGATGGTGGCGGTGGACTCCGGCGGCCACGACGCCTACGCCGCCAACGGGAACGCCTGCGGGGACCGGCTGGTGACGGAGTTCCTGGTCGACGGTCACCGCCCGGGACGGGACGTGCTCTGCCGCTGAGCGGAGCTCCGGCCCGAAACCGGCTGCGGGCAGGCGGCCGGTCCGGCAGGATCGCACCATGAACGAACCGGTCGAGGCCGCGTACGCACTGGTGCGGGAACGATTCCCCGAGGCGGTGGCAGCCTTCCTCGGAGGATCGACCGCCCGGGGGCAGGGCACCGCCACCTCCGACCTGGACGTCGTGGTGATCCTGCCCGAACCCGCCGAGGTGTACCGGGAGACCGTCGCCTGGGCGGGCCGCCCGGCCGAGCTCTTCGTGCACACCGCCGCCTCGATCCGCACGATGTTCGACTGGGACCGGGCCAACGGCGCGCCGATCATGTCGTTCATGTGCGCGCACGGTGTCGTCCTGCTGGACCTGGACGGCACCGCCGGACGGATCCGCGCCCAGGCCGCGCGGACCATCGCGGACGGCCCGCTCCCGCCGGACCCGGCGGTGCTGGCCGCGAAGCGGTACCTGGTCACCGACCTGCGCGACGATCTGCTCGACTGCACCGACCCCGACGAGCTGCTGGCGGTCGCCACCGCGCTCCTCGACGGGGCCGCCGACCTGCTCGCCGTCGGCACCGGTCACTGGCACGGCAGGGGCAAGTGGCTCCCGCGCTGGCTGCGGGCGGCCGACCCGGCGCTCGCCGGGGCACTGCTGACGGGCTGTCGGACGCTGCTGGGCGGCGGGCCGCGCGCGCCGTTCGCCGACGCGGTGGCCGCCGTGCTGGACCGCGTCGGCGGCCCACTGCGCGAGGGCGACCACCGCCCGGCGGGCCCGGCCCTCCTGGCGGGCCCCGCCGGCCTTCGGCCCTGCCCCGCACGGTCGGGCTCCACCGGGAGCTGACCGGTACTCAGGGCGCTGTCGGTGGGCGGGGCTAGGGTGTCCGCATGCTGAACCGTACGGTGATCGAACAGTACCTGGGCCGTCTCGGCCTGCCCGAACCCCCCGCTCCGTCGGTGGCGGCGCTCTTCGCCCTGCACCGGGCCCAGGTCGAGCGGGTGCCGTACGAGACGCTGGACATCCTGCTGGGCCGTCCGACGACGATCGACCCGGCGGATTCGGCAGCCCGGATCCTCCAGGGCCGGGGCGGGTACTGCTTCCACCTCAACGGCGCCTTCGGCACCCTGCTCGCGGCACTCGGCTTCCGGGTGGAGCGGCATCTCGGCGGCGTGCAGGACCAGTCCCCCACCGCCGAGGCCGGGGCCCACGGGGACCACCTGGCCCTCACGGTGGACTGCGAGGGCGAGCGCTGGCTGGTGGACGTCGGCCTCGGCGACGGCCCGTACGAGCCGCTGCCGCTGCGCGAGGGGGAGTACCGGCAGGGCCCGTTCACGTACCGGCTGACGGCCTCGGAGGCCGAGGTCGGCGACTGGCGCCTCGAACACGACCCGCAGGGCTCGTTCCTCGGGATGGACTTCCTCTCCGCGCCCGCCCGGCAGGCCGACTTCGAGGCCAAGCACGCCTGGCTCTCGACGTCGCCCGAGTCCCCGTTCGCCCGCGTGGCCTGCGCCATCCGCCGGGACGCCGACGGCGTCGACGCGCTGCGCGGCTGCATGCTGGTCCGGGTGGACGCCGCCGGGCGGCACCGCCACGAGATAACCGACCCGTCCGAGTGGTACGCCACCCTGGCCGACCGGTTCGGCCTGGCGTTGCCCGAGTACGGCCCCGCCGAACGCGAGGCGCTCTGGCAGCAGGTGTCCGCGATCCACCAGGCCTGGAAGGAGGCGACGGCCGCACATGCGTAGTGCCCCCGTCACCCCCGGCGGCGACCTGATCCGCTGGGTCGAACTGCCCGGCGCCGAGCCGGCCCGGGTGTACGTCCACGGGCTGGGCGCGAGCTCTCCCCCGTACTTCACCGAGGCCGCGCTGCACCCGCTGCTGGCCGGCCGCCGCTCGCTGCTGGTCGACCTGCTGGGCTTCGGCATCAGCGACCGGCCGGCCGACTTCGACTACACCCTGGAGTCGCACGCCGACGCCCTGGCCCGGGCGCTCGAGGCGGCCGGGGTCGGCCGGGCGCAGCTGGTCGCGCACAGCATGGGCGGGTCGGTGGCGATCGTCCTGGCCGCCCGCCACCCGCACCTGGTGCGCGACCTGGTCCTGCTGGACGCCAATCTGGACGCGGTCACCCCCGGCCCCCAGTGGACGGGCAGCGGCCGGATCGCCTGGTACTCCGAGGAGGAGTTCCTGGCCTCCGGCTGGGCTGCGACCGAGCGGGTGGCCGGCCCGCACTGGTGGTCCACCATGCGGCTGGCGGGCCGCGAGGCGCTGCACCGCAGCGCCGTGCACCTGTGCCGGGGCAGCGAGCCGGTGATGCGCGAGCAGCTGCTCGGCCTGGAGATCCCGCGCACCTTCCTGTACCCGGCCGCCGACGGCCCGCCGACGGGCGCGGCCGAGCTCGCCGAGGCCGGGGTGTCGGTCGTCGCCGTCCCCGACAGCGGCCACAACCTGATGCTCGACAATCCGGACGCCTTCGCCCGGGCCGTCGTGGCCGCGGAGTCCTGACCCGGCGACGGCGGCCGCCGTCCGTCGGGCACCCGACACTGACGGGTGCCCGACGGCCGACCGGGTGTCGGAGCCGGCTGTCGAAGCGCCGGATGCACCAGGTCGTCACCATCCGGGTGAGCAGGCAGTACCGGAGCAGGCACGGTGCTGCCCTCGCCCTCCGGGCGTGCCACAGGGCCGCATTCGAAGTCGACCGGCTCTCACCGCTCCCGGTTCCGAAGGTCGGCCCCGGCAATTACCCGGACGGAAATCCACCCGGTGGCCCCGCGCGCCGAAATCGCACAGGCTTTCAGTGCTGCTTAGGCTGGCTCCCGATGACTGTCGACCGCCGCACCGTGCTGCGTTCCACGGCCCGGCTGGCCGCCCTCGGCGCCGCCACCGGGGTCACCGCCGCCTGCGGCGACAGCGGTGACCCACCAGCGCGGACCGACCCCGGGCCCGAGCAGTCCACCGGCACCGCGGCCCCCTCGCCGAGCCCACCGGCCACCCCCGTCGGCAGCCCGACCGCGGCCACCCCGGCTCCGACCGTCGCGCCGAGTCTGCCGCCGCTCTCCCCCACCACCCCCGTCGAGGTGGTCAACGGCCCGCGCGACCGGCCGCAGGTGGCGCTCACCTTCCACGGCCAGGGCGACCCGGCGCTCGCGCTCGCCCTGCTCACCGCCGCCGAACAGCACGGTGCCCGGCTCACCGTCCTGGCCGTCGGCGTCTGGCTGGACCAGCAGCCGCAGCTGGCCCGCCGGATCCTGGACGGCGGCCACGAACTCGGCAACCACACCCAGAACCACCTGGACATCTCCCGGATGCCGGCCGACCAGGCCCGCGCCGAGGTGCAGCAGTGCGCCGACCGGCTGCTCCGGCTCACCGGCTCGATCGGCCGCTGGTTCCGGCCCTCCGCGGCCCAGTACGCCACCCCGATGGTCCGCGAACAGGCCCGGCTGGTCGGCTACGAGCACTGCCTCTCCTACGACGTCGACCCGCGCGACTACACCGACCCGGGCGCCGAGGTGGTGCAGCGCCGGGTGCTCAAGGCGGCCATCGGCGGCTCGGTGATCGCCCTGCACATGGGGCACCGGGGCACCGTCGAGGCCCTGCCGGCCATCCTGACGGGCCTGGCCGAGGCCGGCCTGAGCGTCGTGACCACCAGTCAGCTCTGCGCGTAACACCTGTCCTCAACTGGGCGGCTGTGCTTGGCTGCTGGCCATGCGCTACATCATCATCGGCGCCGGCGCCATCGGCGGCACGATCGGCGGACGGCTGTACGAGAACGGGTTCGAGGTGGTGCTGGTCGCGCGCGGAGCGCACGCCGCCGCGCTGCGGACCGGCGGGCTGCGGTTCTCCACCCCGGAGGGCGTGCGGGCGCTGCCCATCCCGACGGTCACGAGTCCGGGCGAGATCGAGCTGCGGCCCGACGACGTCCTGGTCCTGGCGGTGAAGACCCAGCACACCGAAGGGGTACTGGCCGAGTGGGCCCCCCGCCCGGTCGCCACCGGCGAGGGCGGTCCGGCGGGCGGTGGTACGGCCGCCGAGCTGCTGCCTGTGCTCTGCGCCCAGAACGGTGTGGAGAACGAGCGGATCGCCCTGCGCCGCTTCCGCCACGTCTACGGGGTGTACGTCTGGATGCCCACCAGCCACCTGGAGCCGGGCCGGGTCTCCGCCTCCGGCGCACCGCTGAGCGGCATCCTGCGCCTCGGGCGCTACCCCCACGGGAGCGACGACACCGCCCGGCGGATCGCGGCCGACCTGGAGAAGTCGGTCTTCGCCGCCCCGGTCAGCGAGGACGTGATGCGCTGGAAGTACGGCAAGCTCCTGGGCAACGTGGGCAACGCGCTGGAGGCCGTCGCCGGACCGGTCACCGGCGAGCGGCGGATCGCGCTCTACCAGCGGGCCCGGCAGGAGTACGAGGCGGTGCTGCAGGCCGCCGGGATCCCGTACGCGACCGTGGAGGAGCAGGCGGCCGACCGGGGCGAGCGGGTCGAGCTGCAGCCGCTGGGGGGCGAGGGGCGGGTCGGCGGGTCGTCGACCCAGAGCCTGATCCGGGGCAGCGGGAGCATCGAGACGGACTACCTGAACGGCGAGGTGGTGCTGCTCGGGCGGCTGCACGGCGTCCCGACACCGGTCAACGAGGCCCTGCAACGGCTGGCCGACGAGTTCGCCCGCACCGGCCGCCCGCCCGGCAGCCTGTCGGAGGAGGAGCTGGCGGCGCTCGGGTAGGTCCCGGGGCGCTGAGAGGCCGGGCGGCGAAGCGGGGGGCGGCGAGCCGCGCCAGCGGCGGCCTCGACGGTGCCGGGAGCCGTACGGCCGGCGGCCCCGACGGTGCGGGGCTGCCCAGGGCGCCGACCGCGCCCCCGCGCCGCCCGCTCCGCCGCCGGCGCGGTTCAGGCGGTCTCGTCCACGACCCGCAGGGTCGTCACGGCCGGGTCCGCCGCGCCACGGACATGACCGTTGGGTGCGGCCGCCGTGCGCTGGAAGAAGTCGACGAGTTCGGCGGTGACGACCTCGCCGGGCAGCAGGTTGGGGATCCCCGGCGGGTAGGCGGCGAGGGTGTCGGTGGAGATCCGTCCGACCGCCTGGTGCGCCGGCAGGACCGCGCCGGGGGCGAAGAAGGCCTGCCGGGTGGTCAGCCGGACCGGGCCGGGCTCGGGCAGCCGCAGCCGGCTCGGCGGGGCCTGCTCGCCGAGCGGCGCCGGGAGGGCGTGCAGGGCCTCGACGAAGCGGTCGGTGTCCGGCTGGGCGCCCGCGCCGATCACGGCGACGATCGCCGAGTCGGTGGCGACCTCGACCAGGATCCGGTGCTCGTGCATCAGCCTGCGCCGGGCCTCGTGACCGCCGATGCCGCCGGCCCTGGTGTCGATCGGCACCCGCAGCGGATCGGCGGCGGCGATGTCGGGGAAGCGGTCGAAGCCGTCACCGACCAGCGCGAACCTGCCTGCGGCACGGACGGCGGAGCGTATTCTGTCCGCCGCGTCCAGGGCGGCGGCGATCCGCTCCCGGCCGTTCACCAGGGTCTGGCGGGCCACGTCGAGCGAGGCCAGGAGCAGCGCACTGGCACTGGTCGACTGGGTCAGCTGGAAGACGCGCTGGACCAGGGGTTCCAGGGTGTCGGCGAAGGGTCCCTCACCGAGGTGCAGCATGGCCGACTGGGTGAGACTGCCGCCGAGCTTGTGGGTACTGGAGACCACCAGGTCGGCCCCCTGGGCGAGCGCGTTCGCGGGCAGCTCGGGATGGAAGCCGAAGTGCGACCCCCAGGCCTCGTCGACGATCAGCGGGACACCGGCGGCGTGGGCGACCTCGGCGAGGGCGCGTACGTCGGCGACCGCGCCGAAGTAGCTGGGCGTCACCACGTAGGCGGCGGCCGCGTCCGGGTGCGCGGCGATCGTCGCGGCGAGGTCGGCGGGGGTGACGCCGTGCGCGATGCCGAGGGCGGCGTCGACCGACGGCGGGACGAAGGCCGCGCGCTGCCCGGAGAGGACCAGGCCGTCGACCACGCTGGAGTGGATGCTGCGCTGGACGATCAGGGTCTCGCCGAGGGCACGGGCGACCAGCGCCGCGATGCGGTTGCCCTGGGAGGCGCCGTTGGTGAGGAACCAGGTCCGGCGTGCGCCCCAGGCGTGCGCGGCCAGGCCGAGCGCCTCGTCCATCGGGTTGCCCGCGCCCAGGTCGATGTCCTCCAGCAGGGGCGGTACGTCCAGGCGCAGCGGCGCCTCGCCGACGAGCCGGGCGAGGGCGTCGAAGCGGACCGGGTCGGCGGCGTGCCCGGGGACGTTCAGCCGGAGCCAGTCCCGGCGGGCTCCGGCGCTGACGGCCTCGGCGTACGGGGCGGTGTGGTGGGCCGTGCGGTGGGGGGTGCGGTGGGCGGCGTTCCGGGTGGTCACGGAGGTTCGGTCGGTCACACGCAGCAGCGTCGCAGTCGACGACAGCCAGAGGAATACTCTGTTTCCATGGGGGGCTCAAGAGATTCTCTATAGGTGGAGCCGGGAGCCCGGGTGCTCGAACTGCGTCACTTCCAGGTCCTGCGCGCCGTCGCGCGCGAGGGTTCGCTCGCCGCCGCCGCGCGGGCGCTGCGCTACACGCAGCCGACCGTCACCTACCACCTCGCCACGCTGGAGTCGCACTTCGGCGCACCGCTGTTCCACCGGGGACCGCGCGGCACCACCCTCACCGAGGTCGGCGAGGCGCTGCTGCCGCACGCCGAGGCGGTGCTGGAACGCGTCGGCCTGGCGCAGCGGGAGGTGCGCGGGCTGGTCAGGCGCGGCAGCGCGACCCTGCGGGTCGGCACCTTCCCCACCGCCGGCGCGCTGCTGCTCCCGCCGGCGGTCCGGCGCCTGCACCAGCGCGGGGTGCACGTCACCCTGCGGGAGGGCGAGCTGCCGACCCTGCTGGCCGGTCTGCGCTCCCGGGAGCTGCACCTGGCGCTGGTGTTCTCCCAGCCGGGCGACCGGCTCGATCTGGAGGAGGACTTCGTCGTCCATCCGCTGCTGGAGGATCCGCTGCTGCTGGTGCTGCCCGCCGACCACCCGCAGGCGGGGCTGGACCGGGTGCCGCTCGCCGCGCTGCGCGAGGACGGCTGGATCATGGGCACCACCGACTGGGACCCGTGCGACCGCCTGCTGGTCTGGGCCTGCGCGCAGGAGGGCTTCGAGCCGGTGCACGTCATGCGCACCGACGACTACGGCGTGCTGCAGGGCTTCGTCGCCGCCGGGATCGGGGTGGCGCTGGTGCCCCGGCTGGGTCTGGGCAGCCCCCGGGAGGACCTCGCCGTCCGCCCGGTCCACGGCCCGGCGCTGGCCCGGCAGATCGGCGTCGCGATGCTCAGGAGCACCACGGCGGGCAGTACCGAGCAGCTGCTCGCGGAGCTGCGGGTGGAGGCCGGGCGGATCCGGTCCCGGGGGCGGGCCGGCTGACCGGACGTCAGGCCATCGGGTCGTCGGGGCCGTACGGCCGCAGCCGCAGCGTACGGGCGTCCGTCTCGCGGATCGCCTCGGCACGGGAGAGGAGTTCCTCCAGGTCGTCCCGGCCCGCGTGGACGAACCGGCCGTGCAGTCCGTCGAAGCGCCCCCGGGCGACGTCCACCGCGACGGCGACCATGTACGGGATGCTCCCCCACTCCGTCGTCTCCGCGAACATCGGCATCCCGGCAGTCATGTCGGTGGCCACGGCGCCGGGGCTGATGTCGAGCACCACGATCTGGTGGGCGGCCAGCGAGTCGGCGATGTTGTCCGAGAGCTGGAGCAGCGCGCCCTTGGAGGTGGCGTACGCGGTGTAGTGGCCGTCCGGGCGCAGGGCGAAGCCGGAGTTGAGGTTGAGCACCCGGCCGCGGCGCCGTTCGACCATGGCGGGGAGCACGCAGCGCATCAGGTTGAACGGGCCGCGCAGGTTGGTCTCCACCACCTGCCACCACTGGTTCGCGTCCACCTCCCACAGCGGCGCCTCGGCGCGGTCGACCTGGCCGGCGTTGTTGACCAGGAAGTCGACCGGGCCGAGGTCCCGTTCCACCGCCCGGACGGCTTCGCGGACGGCGCCCGGGCGGCACACGTCGGCGGTCACCGCGACGCCGCGCGCGCCGTGGTGCACGCACTCCTTGAGGGTGTCGATCAGGGTCTGGTGGGTGCGGCCGATCAGGCCGACGGCCATGCCCTCGGCGGCCAGGCCGATCGCGATCTCCCGGCCGATACCGCGCCCCGCCCCGGTGACCAGCGCGACCTGTCCTGTGAGCGATCCTGTCGGCATCCCTGCTCCCCGCTCCCGCCTCGGCTGGTTCGACCCCTGGATTCTGGCGGGCGGGCGGCGGTCCCGCCGGGCGGCCGACCGCACCGCTGGGGCGAACGTGACGCATCTCATCCGATCGGCCCAGCCTCGCCCGAGGACGCCCGGACGCGAACGAGCGTTAGCACAAGTAGTACCGTCGTCGAGGCGATGTGCCCGGCCCACCAGGCCGGGTGCGCCGCCCGCTGAACACAGCACCTCGCTGGGCCACCCCCAGCATCACCATGAAGGGCAACTGAGTGAGTGACATCGCGCGCGTCGGAGTGATCGGCTGCGGCCTCATGGGGTCGGGCATCGCTGAGGTCTTCGCCCGCTCGGGCCTGGAGGTCCTGGTCTCCGAGGCCACTGGCGAGGCCCTCGAACTGGGCCGCACCCGGCTGACCAACTCCCTGGAGACCGCCCTGCGGCGCGGGAAGCTGACCGAGGAGCAGCGCGACGAAGCCCTCTCCCGGCTCTCCTTCACCACCGACCTCGCCGAGTTCGCCGACCGCGACCTGGTGGTCGAGGCGGTCGCCGAACGCGAGGACATCAAGATCCAGATCTTCCAGACCCTGGACCAGGTCGTCGAGCGCCGGGACGCCATCCTGGCCTCCAACACCTCCTCGATCCCGATCGTCAAGCTCGCCGCCGCGACCTCCCGCCCGGAGCAGGTCATCGGCCTGCACTTCTTCAACCCGGCGCCGGTGCAGAAGCTGGTCGAGGTCATCCCCACCCTCACCACCTCGGCCGAGACCACCGCGCGGATCGAGGCCTTCGCCGTGCAGGTCCTCGGCAAGGAGCCGATCCGGGCCCGCGACCGGGCCGGCTTCGTGGTCAACGCGCTGCTGGTCCCGTACCTGCTCTCGGCGGTCCGGATGTTCGAGTCGGGCGTGGCCACCGCCTCCGACATCGACAAGGGCATGGAGGCCGGCTGCGCCCACCCGATGGGTCCGCTGCGCCTGTGCGACCTGATCGGCCTGGACACCATCGTCTCCATCGCCGAGTCGATGTACGACGAGTACAAGGAGCCGCTGTACGCCGCTCCCCCGCTGCTCTCCCGGATGGTCGACGCGGGCCTGCTCGGCCGCAAGTCCGGCCGCGGCTTCTACGACTACACCGCGAGCGCCTGACCTCCCGGTTCGCCGGTCGGCCGGCCATTGGGCAGGCCGACCGGCGGACTCGGCGGATCTGACGCTGTGTCAGCCGTCGAGCCGCTCCAGTCCGCGTGGGGAGAACTCGGGGAGTTTCGGCGAGTCCGACCGAGCCACTCGTCCACCGCCGTCCGGCCCCTCCGGCCGTCGTCCGGCACGAAGTGAGCGTTGGTCAGAAGTGTGATCTCCGGCGGGGCGCGTGGGGCTCCCCTCCGACCTGGGCAGCTTGGCACCGGGACGGTTGATCCCGGAGGAACACCCCAGCGGTCTGCCGCCCCACCCCCGCCGGCGGATCGTCCCAGCCCGGCGAGCCGGCGAACTTCCCGGCTTTCGCGTCCTCGGCCGACACCGTCGGCTTCCCACGGTGGGCCACCTCGACCTGGTAGTGCTCCGACCCCTCCGGGACATCCGGCACCGAGAACGGGAAGACGCACGAGGTCAGGTCGGCCTTGGCGCCCGCCGGCAACGAACCCTCTCCCACCACCCGCCCGCTCGCGTCGTACACCGTGACACCGGCGCCCTCCGTGATGTCGGCGTACCCGCCCCGGCCGGAGCAACCGGGCGCCGTACCGGGCATCGGCACACCCGCCCCGGTCAGGCGCAGGGAACCGGCCGACACGAACGCACCGGGCTTCGGAGCGGGCTTCGGGTCGGAATGCGGCAGGTTCAGGACCAGCTCCACAGCAGTGACACCGACCACGAGTCCCACCGCGCCGGCAACGAGCTGCCGCACCCACCTCCGCGGTGCCCGAGTCGCAGCCGGGGCGGCGTCGGCGACGCTCTCGGCGGACGGCACCGGCTCTGCAACGAACTCGAACTCATCGGACATGCACCGGAGCATCCCGGGCAGCACACACGTCCGGACAGCCAGTCAGCCGGATCGTGATCGGGGGGCCTGGCGACCCGACACCGGGCCCACACCGTCTGCACCGTGCCGGGCCGCCCCGGGTGCACGGCCGGCGGCCGGTCCGCGTCGAGGCCACGGGTGATCGCCAGGATGGCGTCGGGGGAGGCGTTGCGCGTGCCCGGCCCGGTTCTCCGGTCCGGGCTGCGGCGTTTTCGCCGCCAGGGCGGCGTAAGCGCCGGATAAGGGCCGTCCCCCGAGAGCGATCTGACGGATCGGCAGCTCCGTGGTGGCACAGCGGGAAATTTGTTCCAATTTGAATCATCGGGTACGGTCGAACCTCCCCTCGGTTCAAATTTGAATCATTCCCCGAGCGCTGGAGACACGCATGCCGAACACGACTGCCCCCGCTTCCGCCGCCCGCACCGACCGGGAGACCGACTGGCGGTCGCCGACCTCCCCGCACGCACACGACGTCGGACTGCTGCTGCTCCGGCTCGTCCTGGGCCTGACCATGGCGGCCCACGGCAGCCAGAAGCTCTTCGGCTGGTTCGGTGGCGGCGGCATCGACGGCACCGGCGCCTTCTTCACCATGAGCGGCTACCCGGCCGGCAAGGCGATGGCCGTGGTCGCCGGTCTCACCGAGATGGGCGGCGGGCTCGGCCTGGCCGTCGGCCTGCTCACCCCGCTCGCGGGTGCGGCGGTCGTCGGCACGATGGTCAACGCGCTCGCCGTCACCTGGGGCGGCGGATTCTTCGCCCCCAAGGGCGTGGAGTACGAGCTGCTGCTGACCGCCGGCGCCGCCGCACTCGCCCTGACCGGCCCCGGCCGGATCGCCGTCGACCGCTTCCTGCCGGTCCTGCGCTCGCACCGACTGGCGTACGGCGCCGCCGCCGTGGTGCTCGGCCTGGTGACCGCGGCGATCATTCTGCTGCTGCGCAACTGACCTTCTGCACAGGCACGCTGACGGCCGTTCGGGAATGCTTCCGGGCGGCCGTCGCGGATTTGAGGGACCGATGGGTCGAGCGGCGGCCGGACGGCCCGGCTAAAGAATTCACCAAAGGACCGGATCCTGCGCGCCGCCAGAAATTAACCTTCCACATCTACCCGCGTAAACTCCGGCGGCCCCACCATGGCTGAGCACCGTCAAAAGGGCCCAACGCCCCCACCGTCAGGGGTCCATCCCCCTATCCCGGAACCGGAGTTCGGCATGTCCAGATTCGGTCTCGCCCGTCGGTCCTGCGCTCTCGCCGGCACCGCGCTGCTGTCCGCGATATCCCTGCTCACGGGCGCCGGCCAGGCGTCCGCGTCGAGCGGGACGTTCGCGCTGCTCACCTTCCCCGACCAGGACCACAGCGCGGTCTACAGCTTCATCGACTCGGCCACCAGCTCGGTCGACGTGACCATGTACGAGCTGCGCGACACCAGTGCGGTGAACGCCCTGGTGCAACGCGAGAAGGCCGGCGTGAAGGTCCGGGTGATCCTGGACGCCAAGCACACCACGGTGAACGGCTCGGCCTACAAGGCCCTCAAGGCCGCGGGTGTCGGCGTGACGTACTCCTCCTCCGCGTACGTCTACACGCACCAGAAGACGATCACGGTGGACGGCACCAAGTCCCTGATCCTGACCGGGAACCTGGACTCCACGTACTACTCCTCCAGCCGCGACTACGGGGTCTTCGACGACGACTCGGCCGACGTCGCGGCGATCGAGCGGGTCTTCGCCGCGGACTACGCCAGGACCTCGGTCACCCCGGCCGACGGCGACCACCTGGTCTGGTCCCCGACCGACTCGGAGAGCCGGCTGCTCGACCTGATCAACGGCGCCCAGCACTCCCTGGACGTCCAGGAGTTGGAGTTCGGCGACACCGACCTGGTGAACGCGATCGTGGCGGCCGAGCAGCGCGGGGTGACCGTCCGGGTGGTCGGCATGGACCCGAGCAGCTACGGCGGCAACTTCGACCAGGTGACCTCGGCCGGCGGCTCGGTGGTCACCTACTCCTCCACCACCGGCCTGTACATCCACGCGAAGGCCATCGTCGCGGACTACGGCACCGCCACCGCCAAGGTCTTCGCCGGTTCGGAGAACTTCTCCGACAACTCGCTCAACAGCAACCGCGAGCTCGGCCTGATCATCGACGACCAGGCCGTGCTCGACGGTGTCGAGAGCACCTTCGCGAACGACTTCGCGAACGGCACCGCGTACTGAGCCGGTCTCCTGGAGGTCCTGTCCTCGAAGTCCCGCCGTCCGCCCGAAGGGCGCCCGGCGGGCGCCCGGCGGGCGGGAGTCCGCAGACGGACCCTAGACCGGCAGGCCCGGCTGCGGGGCGCTGCCGACGACAGACGGCGCCCCGTGGTACCAGGCGGAGCGCTCGGCGATCCGGGCCTGCTGCAGAGCGGTCAGCTTGCGGACGAAGAGGATCGCCAGCACCGCCGCCGTGAGGTCGAGGACGGCTTCCACCGCCATCATCCCGGCCGCACCCCGGAAGTCGTCCGCATCCAGCGCCCGGCCGTACAGCCGCCCGGAAATCCGGCTCACTGCCGCACTCGCGATCCAGGCCCCCCACCAGAGGCTGACCGGCGCCTGCGAGACGAGCGGCCGGATGCCCTGCGGGTCCGCCGGGGCGCTCGCCTGCCAGGTGTCACCGGCGATCTGACGGGGGAACCAGAGGAAGACCACGGGTGTGAACCAGGCGCCGATGCTCCAGCCGCGACCGCGGCGGTGGCCGGCCGGATCGAAGATCTCGGCGTTCACCCTCACCCGGTAGAACCAGATGATGAACACCACTGCGGTGACCGCCATCATGAGCACCTGCAGGCCACCGGTAACGGTCACGGCCGCCCTGGCCAGGTCGAGCCGGTCGGTGTCCGCCTGCCGGTAGAGGCCGAACGCCGCGAGCAGCGCGAGCAGCGCGGCGAAGCCGCAGACGCCCAGCAGCACCGAGGCCGCGATACCGGTCCCGCGCGGGGACTTGAGCCCGGCGGTGGACGGCTGCTGCGGCGGGTGACCCGGCGCGGGCGCGTAGCCGGCGGCGCAGGGCTGGCAGCGGCCGTGCGGCAGGGCAGGCGCGGTGCCGCAGTTCGAGCACAACACGGTGGTGAACTCCCATGGAAGACAGGTGAGCGGAGCCGCTCATCCCCCTCCGGATCGGAGGGGCGCAAGGGAGGACAGTACGACAGTCATTAATGTTCTTGCATGCCGATTATTTTGCCCAACCGGGAAGCACATCGGGTGGGATGACGAATTGTCATCCCACCCGACTTGAATACCGTTTTGCCCACCCTGGATTAGCTGTTGATGCTGTACGGGTCGCCGTAGACCTTCCACTTCAGCGGCGGGTTCAGGTCGAAGTTCCTGGCGTTGAGGAAGACCCGCTGCTCGGTGTCGACCCGACTGGTGTCGCTGTGCGCCTCCTCCTTCTTCATGACGATCTTGCGGGCGTCCAGGTAGGCATTGAGGTAGGTGGCCTCGTCACCGCCCTGGGCGGGCGTCCTGGCCTTCTTCATGGCGGCGGCGCGGATGCCGCCGAAGCTGTCCGAGTCGTTGCCGGGACCGTGCATCACGATGGCGTCGTAGTAGATGAACTGCCCGAGCGCGCGCAGCCCGTCCGCCTTGGCCTGGTTGACGGCCGGGGTGAAGTAGACGCGGTCGCGCTCGTCGTTCTGCGCCTGCTGGAAGACGGTGTCCTTGGCGGCGGTGGCCCAGTCCTTGGTGAACGGGGTGCCGAGGCCGGAGTGCGAGTCCGAGCCGTTGACCTTCTTCAGCGCGGGCAGGTACTTGGCGAGGACGTTGCCGGGCTTCAGGTCGGTGTAGTGCTGGACCAGGTCGAGCATGTCACCGGTCCCGGAACAGAAGCCGATGATCCCCGCGGTGTAGCCGCGGCCGTCGCCGATGTCCTCGATGTACTTGTACTGCGCCTTCCAGTCCAGCGAGGAGTTCTCGGCGCTGGACACCAGCTGCATGGCGATGTCCTTCTTGTGCGCGTCCTCGAGGCCGGCCCCGGCCTTCACCGCCGCGGCGGCGGGGGTCGCGGCGTGCCCGACCCCGGCGGTGGCGAGCGATGCGGGGATCACGGCAAGCGCGACTGCGAGGGCGATACGGCCGACCCGGTGCTGCGAGTGCATATGACGCTCCGTCTTCTGTCGCCGGGCACAGGGGTGCCCGAGGAGAGGATTAGGAAACTTTCCTAACGGATTTTTACGCCGCTTGACGCGCTCACCGCAAGGGGCGCGGCACGGCGAATCCCGACGCGCCCACCGGCCCGCACCGACCGCCACCCAGGCTCAACACCCCCTGGGAGAGGGTGAGTTCGCAGGTCACACCTGCTCCGCCGATTCGGTCCGCACTCCACTGCACCCCACCGCGAGCCACCACGGGGCCGCCACGGGGCCGCCACGGGGCCGCCACGGGGCCACAACGCCCGAGAACGCCGAAGGGCCCCCGGAGCTCTCCGCTCCGGGGGCCCTTCGGCTCTTGCCGCACCCGCTCAGGTGCCGCGCCTGCGCATCAGGCGCCGCGCAGCACCGCGCCCGTACGGGCCGTGGCAGCCGCCACGGCCGACTCGCGCGCGGCCGAGGCCTCGTCGGCCGTCAGCGTACGGTCGGCGGCGCGGAAGCGCAGCGAGTACGCCAGCGACTTCTTGCCCTCGCCCGCCTGCTCACCGGTGAAGACGTCGAACAGCCGGATGGACTCCAGCAGTTCGCCCGCTCCCTGGCGCAGCGCGGCCTCCACCTCGGCGGCCGGTACGGCCGCGTCCACGATCAGGGCGACGTCCTGGGAGGCCACCGGGTACGAGGACACGGCCGGACCGCTCACCCGCTGCCCGCCGTCGGCGAACAGCAGGTCCAGGTCGAGCTCCATCACGCTGGTGCGCTCGGGCAGGTTCAGCGCCTTGATGACGCGCGGGTGCAGCTCGCCCGCGTAGCCCACCACCCGGTCGCCGACGGCCAGTTCGGCGCAGCGGCCGGGGTGCCACGGGGCCCGCTGGGCCTGCCGGACCGTCAGCTCGGCGTTGGCCGCGGCAGCGACCGTGCGGGCGGCCTCGACGGCGTCCGCCCAGGAGGCGGCACCGCCCTTGCCCCACCAGCCGGACGGCAGCCGCTCACCCGCGAGCGCCACCGCGACGCGGCGCGGCTGGTCGGGCAGCGCGGCGTCGAGGGCGGCGAGCTCCTCGTCGGTCGGACGGCGGTCGACCGGCAGCCGCGGCGCGGTCTTCGGCTCCGCCTTGGGCAGGAAGACCGTGCCCAGCTCGAACAGCGCCAGGTCGGTGTTGCCCCGGCCGACGTTGCGGCGCAGCGAGCCCAGCAGACCGGGCAGCAGCGAGGTCCGCAGCGACGGCTCCTCGTCGTTGAGCGGGTTGACCAGCGTGACCGTACGGCGGCGCTCGTCGTCCTTCTCGAACCCGAGGGCGTCGAGGGCGGCCTCGCCGACGAACGGGTAGTTGTTCACCTCGACGTAGCCGGCCCCGGCCAGCGCCACGCCGGTGCGGCGGTGGAAGCGCTGGGCCTCGGTCAGCCCGCGGCCCGGCGGAACGGTGGGCATCCGGGCGGGCACGTTGTCGTAGCCCTCCAGGCGGATGACCTCCTCCGCGAGGTCGTACGGGTCGGTGAGGTCGGGGCGCCAGCTCGGCGGGGTGACCTCCAGGACGTCCGCGCCGACCACGGTGCAGCCGATCTCCTGCAGGCGCCGGGTGACGGTCTCGCGGCCGTACTCGGTGCCCGCGACCCGGTCCGGCAGCTCGGCGGCGATCGCGATGGTGCGCAGCGGGTGCGGTGCGGCGATGTCGGTGACCCCGGCCTCGGCGGTGCCGCCGGCGATCAGGACCAGCAGGTCGACCGCGCGCTGGGCGGCGGCGCGGGCGGCCTCCGGGTCGACGCCGCGCTCGAAGCGCTTGGACGCCTCGGAGGGCAGCTTGTGCCGCTTGGCGCTGCGGGCGACGGTGACCGGGTCGAAGTGCGCGGCCTCGATGACGACCTCGGTGGTGCCCGGACCGGCGGCCGGGTCGAGGATCTCGGTGGAGGCGCCGCCCATGACCCCGGCCAGGCCGATCGGCCCGGAGTTGTCGCAGATCAGCAGGTCCTCGGCGGAGAGCTTGCGCTCGACGCCGTCCAGGGTGGTGAGGGTCTCGCCCTGCTCCGCCCGGCGGACCAGGATCGGGCCGTCGACCCGCTCGCGGTCGTAGGCGTGCAGCGGCTGGCCGACCTCCAGCATCACGTAGTTAGTGATGTCGACGGTCAGCGAGATCGGGCGGATGCCGGACTTCTGCAGTCGGCGCTGGAGCCAGATCGGCGACTGCGCGTTCGGGTCGATACCGGTGACGGTGCGGGCGACGAAGCGGTCGCAGCCGGCCGGGTCGGCGACCTTCACCAGGTGGCCGTAGGAGTTGGCCGGCGGGACGTCCAGCAGCGCCGGGTCGGCCAGCGGCAGCCCGTACGCGGCGGCGGCCTCACGGGCCACACCGCGCATGGACAGGCAGTAGCCGCGGTCCGGGGTGACGGCGATGTCCAGGACCTCGTCCACCAGCTGGAGCAGCTCGATGGCGTCGGTGCCGGGCTCGTGGTGCGACTCCAGCACGATGATGCCGTTGTGGTCGTCGCCCATGCCGAGCTCGCGGGCGGAGCAGATCATGCCGGCCGAGGTGTGGCCGTAGGTCTGCCGCGCGGCGATCGGGAACGGGCCGGGCAGCACGGCGCCCGGGAGGACGACCACGACCTTGTCGCCGACCGCGAAGTTGGTCGCACCGCAGACGATCTCCTGCGGCTCACCGGTGCCGTTGGCGTCGCCGACGTTGACGAAGCAGTGCCGGATCGGCTTCTTGAAGCCGGACAGCTCCTCGATCGACAGCACCTCGCCGACCACCAGCGGGCCCTTGAGGTCGCCGCCGATCTGCTCGACGGTCTCGACCTCCAGACCGGCGCGGACCAGGCGGGCCGCGACGTCGCGGCCGCTCTCACCCGCCGGAAGGTCGACGTACTCGCGCAGCCAGGAAAGCGGGACGCGCATCAGATCTCCATCCCGAACGGGAGGGTGAAGCGGACGTCACCCTCGACCATGTCGCGCATGTCGGCGACGTTGTGGCGGTTCATCAGGATTCGCTCCAGGCCGAGGCCGAAGGCGAATCCGCTGTAGCGGTTGGGGTCGACACCGCAGGCGACCAGCACGCGCGGGTTGACCACACCGCAGCCGCCGAGCTCGATCCAGCCCTCGCAGGAGCAGGTCCGGCACGGCTTGTCCGGGTTGCCGACGCTCTCGCCGCGGCACACGAAGCACTGCAGGTCGATCTCGGCGCTCGGCTCGGTGAACGGGAAGTACGAGGGGCGCCAGCGCAGTTCGAGGCCGTCGCCGATCAGCTTGGAGACCAGCAGCTCGATGGTGCCCTTGAGGTCGGCGAAGGTGATGCCCTCGTCCACCGCGAGGCCCTCGACCTGGCGGAAGACCGGGGTGTGGGTGGCGTCCAGCTCGTCGGTCCGGTAGACCCGGCCGGGGCAGACCACGTAGACCGGGGGCTCGCGGTCGAGCATGGTGCGGGCCTGGACCGGGGAGGTCTGGGTGCGCAGCACCACACCGGAGTCGGCGGAGCCGTCCGGGGCCTGGACGAAGAAGGTGTCCTGCATCGAGCGGGCCGGGTGGTCCGGGCCCAGGTTGAGGGCGTCGAAGTTGAGCCACTCGGCCTCGACCTCGGGGCCTTCGGCGACCTCGTAGCCCATGGCCACGAAGGTGTCCTCGATCCGCTCGGCGAGCGTGGTCAGCGGGTGGCGGGCGCCGCGCGGGGTGCGGCCGTAGGGCAGCGTGACGTCCACCGCCTCCTCGACCAGCACGCGGGCGTCGCGCTCCGCCTCCAGCTCGGCCTGGCGCCTGGCCAGGGCCTGGTTGACGGCGCCACGGGCCTGGCCGATCAGCTTGCCCGCGGCGGCCTTGGCGTGCGGGGGCAGCGCGCCGATCTCACGGTTGGCGAGCGAGAGCGGCGACCGGTCGCCGGTGTGCGCGACCTTCGCCTCCTTGAGCTGCGCCAGGTCGCCGGCCGCGGCGAACGCGGCGAACGCCGCGTCCCGGGCCTGCTCCACCACCTCGGGCTTCAATGCCTCGACCTCTACCGGGTCGTACGACTTGTTGGGTGCCGACATCGCTATCTTTCCCGTGCTCCTGCTCGTGAAGTGAAGGGGTCCGTCTCGCCCTTGCGCTACGCCCGGCGTGGCCGGGGCACGGGCAGCCGCTTCCGTACCGATCGGGAAGGGTGTCCGCGGCGCGGCCGCGCAGGGCGTCCCACAACGCCAAAGGTCGAGTGTAGTCGCAGCGCGTACACACCCTGGGCGGGCGTCCGCGCGGTGCGCCCGCCGGGGGAGGGCCTCGAAGGGCGGTGGAGCGGGCTGCGCTGGTCGCTCAGCCGCCTCACAGCATGAAGTCGGGCACCCCGGCGGGCAGGATAAATCGGAACCTGGCGCCGCCGCCGGGCGCGCGGCTGATCCTGATGGTGCCGCCGTGGGCCTCGACGATGCCCTTGACGATGTAGAGCCCGAGGCCGGTGCCACCGCGCTTGGAGCCGCGCCAGAAGCGGGTGAAGACGCGCGGCATCGACTCCTCGGGGATGCCGGTTCCTTCGTCGCTCACGGTGACTGCGGTCCCTTCGATGACCCGGCCCTCCAGGGCCCTGGGCGGGGTGCCGGGACGCTCCCAGCCGGCCGCCTCGACCAGTTCCTTGGCGGGCGCCACCTCGATCGTGACAGTTCCCTCGCCGTGCCGCACCGCATTTTCCAGCAGGTTGGCCAGCACCTGGTCGATCTTGTCGGGGTCGGCCCAGAGCTGGGTGAGCGGCCCGGCGATCCTGATGTCGAAGCGGTCCGCCGGGATCCCGGCGGCGACCTTGCCGTCCACGTGCCGCCGGACCGCCGCTGCCAGGTCCACCACCTGCTTGCGGACCTCCAGCCGTCCGGCGTCGATCCGGGAGATGTCCAGGAGTTCGGCGATCAGGCGGGTGACCCGGTCCGCGTCGGCGTCGACGGTCTCCAGCATCACCCGCTTCTGCCCGTCGGTGAACCGCTCCCACTTGGCCAGCAGCGTGGCGGTGAAGCCCTTGACGCTGGTGAGCGGCGAGCGCAGCTCGTGCGCGACGGTGGCGATCAGCTCGGCGTGGCTGCGTTCGGTGCGGCGGCGTGCCTCGGTGCCGCGCAGCGCGACCACCACCTGCCGGACCGGGCCGCAGGGCCGGTCGCGCACGTACCGGGCGGAGACCAGCACCTCGCGGCCGCCCGGCAGCAGCAGGTTGCGTTCGGGTTGGCCGGTGCGGATGGCCAGCCCGCCGTACGGGTCGGTCAGCTGCCACCAGCGGCGACCGTCCAGGTCCTCCAGCGGGAGCGCCTGCTCCAGCGGGGTGCCGAGGGCCGCGCGGATCCCGGTGAGCCGGGCGGCGGCCCGGTTGAAGCAGACCACCTCGCCCGCGGCGTCCGCGATCACCAAGCCGTCCGGCAGGTCGTCCGGGTTCACCTGGGACCCGCTGCCGACCATGGGCGTCCTCCCCGCTCAGAGCCTCCGGTGCCGGAGGCTGCCACGGCGGGCCCGGTCCGTGCTCCGCCGCCCGGTCCGCCGTGCGCTGGTGTCGGTGGCACTACCCACCGTGTCCGTTCCCCCACGGCCCGACCCTAGCGTCCCTACCCCTGTGCGCGACACCCTCCGGGCGAGCGCTGGGCACGAGCTGAGGCGTAGAGGCAGACGGCGGCGGCGGTGGCGAGGTTGAGGCTCTCGGCGTGCCCGTGGATGGGGACGCGCACCACCTCGTCGGCGAGTGCGCGGGTCTCCTCCGGCAGACCCCAGGCCTCGTTGCCGAACACCCAGGCGCCGGGCGCACCCAGGGTGCCCTCGTCCAGCTCCTGGTCGAGGTCGCGCTCCCCCGCGCCGTCGGCGGCCAGTACCCGCACGCCGGCCTCGCGCAGCCGGCCGACCGCCTCCTCGACCGGCACGCCGACCGCGAACGGCAGGTGGAACAGGCTGCCCACCGAGGCCCGGACGGCCTTCGGGTTGTACGGGTCCACCGAGGCGTCGGTGAGGATCACCGCGTCCGCCCCGGCCGCGTCGGCGGTCCGCAGGACGGTGCCCGCGTTCCCGGGGTCGCGCACGTGCGCGAGCACGGCGACCAGCTGCGGGCGGGCCTTCAGCACCTCCTCGAACGGGGTGTCGAGGAAGCGGCAGAGCGCGACGATGCCCTGCGGGGTCACGGTGTCGCAGATCTCGGCGATCACCTCGTCGGTGGCGGTGAGCACCGGCAGACCGGCCGCCCCGGCGGCGCCGACGATGTCAGCGTGCCGCTCGGCGGCCTCCTGGGTCAGATAGACCTCGACCACGGCGTGCTCGTCCGAGCCCGGCAGCTGCCCGTACGCGACCGCCTCCCGGACCGCCTGCGGGCCCTCGGCGAGGAAGCGGCGGTCCTTGCTGCGCTGGTTGCGCCGGGCCAGCTTGCGGGCGGCGACGACGCGCGGGGAGCGCAGGGAGGTGAGCAGGGGGGTGTCGGTGCTCTGCATGCTCTCGTTCTCTGTGGGCGGCTCTGCGGGTATGACCCTGGGAAGCACTCAGACCCGCAGGCAAGCCTGCGGGTCTGAGCGGATCAGCTACGGTGCCGAAGCTCCGGCCTGGATCAGGCGGCGACCTTGGGGGCGTTGACGTCCTCCGGCAGCGCCTTCTGGGCGACCTCGACCAGCGCGACGAACGCGACCTGGTCGTTGACGGCCAGCTCGGCCAGCATCTTGCGGTCGATCTCGACGCCGGCGGCCTTCAGACCCTGGACGAAGCGGTTGTAGGTCATGCCGTTGGCACGGGCCGCAGCGTTGATGCGCTGGATCCACAGCTGACGGAAGTCGCCCTTGCGCTTCTTACGGTCGTTGAAGTTGTAGACCAGCGAGTGGGTGACCTGCTCCTTGGCCTTGCGGTACAGGCGCGAGCGCTGGCCGCGGTAGCCGCTGGCGCGCTCCAGGATGACCCGGCGCTTCTTGTGGGCGTTGACTGCCCGCTTGACGCGTGCCACTTGATTACTCCTTGGGTTGGACCACGGACTACTTCACGTGGTCCGTCATTCGAATGGGTCGGGAAGGATCAGCTGGCCCACCGGTCCGCGGCTGCGGCCCAGGCGGGAGGGCGATCACTTGCCCAGAAGCTTCTTGATCTTCTTGGCGTCGGCCGGGGCCAGCTCGACCGTACCGGCCAGCTTGCGGGTCAGCGTCGAGGGCTTGTGCTCGAGCAGGTGGCGACGGCCGGCACGCTCGCGCAGCACCTTGCCGGAGCCGGTGATCTTGAAGCGCTTGCTGGCGCCGCTGTGGGTCTTTTGCTTCGGCATGTCGCCGTATCTCCTCGTCGGTCCGCCCACCGCCCGCGCTCCGGGGAGCGCGGGCGGCGAACTGGATGGATCACTGGTACGCAGGGCAGGCTGCCCCGGTACCTCGGTGGCCGGTCCGCCCGAACCGCCGTGAGCCCTGGGGCTCAGGCGTCCTGAGCGGCCTCGGCCGGCTGCTCGACCTCGGCGTCCTCGGCGTCGGCCTGCGCGGCCTCCGCCTCGGCAGCGGCGTTCTCGGCCTCGAGCGCAGCGTCGTCATCCGCCTCGCCGGCGTCGTTCGGACCGACGTTCCGGCCCTGACGCTCGGCCTTGCGGGCGTCCGCTGCGGCGCGGGCCTCGGCCATCGCCTCGGTCTTCTTCTTGTGCGGGCCGAGAACCATGATCATGTTACGGCCGTCCTGCTTGGCCGAGGACTCGACGAATCCCAGGTCCTGGACGTCGTTCGCGAGCCGCTGCAGCAGTCGGAAGCCCAGCTCGGGGCGGGACTGCTCACGACCGCGGAACATGATCGTGATCTTGACCTTGTCGCCCTGCTTGAGGAACCGGACGACGTGACCCTTCTTGGTGTCATAGTCGTGCGGGTCGATCTTCGGCCGGAGCTTCATCTCCTTGATGACCGTGTGCGCCTGGTTCTTGCGCGCCTCACGGGCCTTCATGGCCGACTCGTACTTGAACTTGCCGTAGTCCATGAGCTTGCACACCGGCGGCCGGGCGGTCGCCGCGACCTCGACAAGGTCAAGGTCGTACTCCTGCGCAAGCTCCAGCGCCTTGGCAAGCGGCACGATGCCGACCTGCTCGCCGCTGGGACCGACGAGTCGCACCTCGGGGACGCGAATCCGGTCGTTGATGCGGGGCTCGGTGCTGATGGGGCCTCCTCGGTTGCACCTTCTGCGATGCGGCCGTCGGACGGCGGTCGCACGTAGTGGACTCGACCACTGGGCGGGGCTTCATTCGTGCTGCGCTGCTTCGCGGTGCAAGCACCGCGGCACGAAAAAAGCCCCGCTCGGTACACAAGCGGGGCTCCACACAACCGGGAGCGGCACCCGTCTGGGACGGACGCTGCTGGCGACTTCCGGACCTTGCGGCCGGTGTCGCGGACCGGACCCTCCGACCGCGAGGCCGGACAGGTGGGAGACTTTCGCGGTTGCCCTCTCGGGCCTCCTGAGGTGGAGCCTCCTCTTGCTGGCCGGGAATCCTTGCGGGCTCCTGGCCGGTCAGTCTCGAAGCATACCAGCGTTTCGACCCCGGTACGTATTCCTGACCCGAGTCCATTCTGCTGGTCAGCGCTCCGGCGGCCCCTTGTACGCTCCCTGTGTACCTCTTCAGACCGGACGAAGTGAGCACCCCGTGAGCACCGACAGCAACCCGAACGACGAGGCCCTCGGCTTCGACGACCTCACCCGCGACATCGCCGAGGTCCCGGCCGTCGAGGTGATCACCACCGTCGCGGTGCACCTGATGAGCGCGGCCGCCGTCAAGTGCGGCCTCGCCGAGGGCGGCGACAAGGACAAGGACCTGGACGAGGCACGCAAGCTGATCACCGCGCTGGCCGGCCTGGTCACCGCCGGGGCTCCCGAGATCAGCAACTTCCACGCCGCCCCGCTGCGCGACGGGCTCCGCTCCCTGCAGCTGGCGTTCCGCGAGGCCTCCCTGGTCCCCGACGCCCCCGGCTCCGGCCCGGGCGAGAAGTTCACCGGTCCCGTCTACAGCTGACGGGCAGGCGGCCCGGCGGCGCCGGACCGGACCGCACCTCAGGGCGCGGGGAGCCGGGCCCCGGGGCGCGGGGAGTCCAGCAGACGGGTGCCCGCCCGGGCCGCCTGGCGGGCCGGGCGGCCGGTCGGCGCCGTTGCTCGGAACAGCCGAGTCGGCGCGGTCGGGCGGCGCAGTCGGTCCAGCCCCGCGCCCCGGAGTGCCGCCCCCGGGTGCCGCTACGAGACCTCGCGCTCGTACAGGGGCTGCCCGGTGGGCGTGCTGGTCGCCGGGAGCAGGGCCAGATCGAGCCCCTGGCCGAGCCTGACCCGGAGCAGGGCGTCACCGGCCAGGGCCGCGGCCAGCCGCTGCGCCAACTCCGCCACCTGCGCGTCCGGTTCGAGGGCGAGCGCCAGCACGGCGTCGGTCCCGGCGGCGGCCGAGGGGCGCAGCTCGGCGCGCAGGACTGCGGGTTCGGCGGCGAGCAGGGCCCGGACCGCCTGCCGGACCTCCGGGTCCTGCACGGGCGGCAGGTACGGACGGTTCTCCGCGACGGCCCGCAGCCGGGCACCGCTCAGCGGGTAACTGACCGGGCCCGCCGGGTCGATCAGCAGGGTGTCGGCGCGCTCGGAGTAGGCGACCATCGCGGCCTGCGGGGCAGCGACCGGGGCCGGGCGGGCGTCGGGGCGCCACCGGGCCATGGTCTCCAGCGAGGTGAAGGCCGGCAGGGCGCGGCGGCCGTCGGCGGCCTCGATCACCGGCACCGCCATGTCGCTGGTCTTCTCGTGCTTGAGCCCGTTGGCGTCGGTCTCCACCTCACCGAGCAGGGCGACGATCGGGACCATCAGCCGACTGGGCGTCAGGGCTTCGAGCACGCCGGGCTCGGCGGCCCGGTCCTCGGCCCACGCGGCCAGCGCGGCGCTGAGGCGGGGGTCGGCAGTGCCGTCGTCGTCGGCGAATCCGGGGTTCGGGATGTTCTTGCGGTCCACCCGGTCGAGCCTATGCCACCTTATGACCGCGCTGCTCGGCCGCGCTGCTCGGCCGCGCTGTCCGACCGGGCTGGAGGTGGGCAGACGGACGGGGTGGACGGGCGTGCGGGGCCCGCGAGGACTGCCCGCCGCACGGAGCGGTACCGGTGCCCGACCGACCCGGGAGCCCTCGGCGGCCCACGGGTCCCGGGGCCAACCCCGCAGCGCCGCAACCCCGCAACGCCGCAACGCCGCCGGGCGAACGCCCCGACCGGCCGGGCAACCCCCGGCGCGGGAAACCACCCGCCGCCGCTTCCCGTTTCCCGCTTCCGGCTTCCGGCTTCCGGCGAGGCCCGGCCCGGCCCGGCCCGGCCGGGGGTGTGTCCCAATGGGCTGCCGACCCCTACCCCGCGGTAGGGGCGGTGTGGCACGCTGCGCGCATGGTCAACCTCCGCGCTGCCGGACCCGTTGCCGGGACGGCCTCCGACCGGGCCCGCTACGACCGGGCCACCGCGCACCTCGATGCCCCGTTGGCCATCGTCGATCTGGCCGCCTTCGACGCCAACGCCGCCGATCTGGTGCGCCGCGCGGGCGGGAAGCCGATCCGGGTGGCGAGCAAGTCGGTGCGCTGCCGGGCCCTGCTGGAGAGGGTGTTGGCCGTCGAGGGGTTCGCCGGGATCATGAGCTTCACGCTGGCCGAGTCGGTCTGGCTGGCCGGGGCCGGTTTCGACGACGTCCTGCTCGCCTATCCGTCGGCGGACCGCGCCAACTTCGGCCTGCTGACCAGTGATCCCAAGCTGGCCGCCACCGTGACGGTCGTCCTCGACGACCCGGCGCAGCTGGATCTGATCGACGCCGCCCGCGAGGGCACCGAGGAGGTGCGGGTCTGCCTGGAGCTGGACACCGCGCTGCACCTGCTCGGCGGCCGGGTCCGGATCGGCGCCCGGCGCTCGCCGCTGCGCACCCCGCAGGCGCTCGGCGCCTTCGCCGAACTGGTCCAGCAGCGCCGGGGTTTCCGGGTGGTCGGGCTGATGGCGTACGAGGGGCACGTGGCGGGGGTCGGCGACCGGATCCAGGGGCGGCCGCTGCGGTCCCGGACGATTCAGCTGATGCAGGCGAAGGCGCGGACCGAGCTGGCCGGGCGGCGGGCGGAGACCGTGCGGCGGCTGCGACAGGTGGCGGAGCTGGAGTTCGTGAACGGCGGCGGCACCGGGAGCGTCGAGTCCACGGTGCGCGAGCGGGCCGTCACCGAGGTGGCCGCCGGGTCCGGGCTGTACGCACCGCGGCTCTTCGACAACTACCGCTCCTTCCGGGGCCGTCCGGCCGCGCTCTTCGCCCTGCCGGTGGTCCGGCGGCCCGGCGTGGGGGTGGTGACGGTGCTCGGCGGCGGCTACCCGGCCTCGGGGGCTGCGGGCGCGGACCGCTCCCCCGTCCCGCACCTGCCCGAGGGGCTGGAGTACGACCCGCAGGAGGGCGCGGGCGAGGTGCAGACCCCGCTGCTGGGTTCGGCGGCGGACGATCTGCTGATCGGCGACCGGGTCTGGTTCCGGCACGCCAAGGCGGGCGAACTGTGCGAGCGCTTCGCGGAGTTGCACCTGGTGGAGGGGGACCGGGTGGTGCGGACCGTCCCGACGTACCGGGGCGAGGGACGGACCTTCCTCTGACCCTGACCGCCGGGCCGGTCCGAGGTCGCACCTCGCCGTTCCGGGGACAGCCCTCGACGGGGTGTCCTAGGCTGGCGGGCACCTTAGGAGCGAGGGGGTGGCCGGTGGAGGCCGAGATCGCGGCACTGGCGACATCGGGGGCCACGACGCTGGTCGGCCTGATGGCGACCGAGCTGTGGACGCAGGCGCGCGGCCGCTTCGCGGCGCTGTTCGGGCGTGACCGGGCGACCGAGATCGCCGAGGAGCTGGACGAGGTCCGCGAGGACCTCCGCTCGACCGGGAACGGTACGGCCGCAGCCGCCGAGTGGGCCCGCCGGCTGCGCCGGGCGCTGGCCGCCGATCCCGAGGCAGCCGAGGAACTCCGCGACCTGCTGGCCGAGTTCGGCCCGGCGGCGGAGCCGGGTTCGGTCAGGAACGTCATCAACGGCGGCACCTACCGCGGCATCGTGGTGCAGAGCGGCCGGATCGCCAACATGACGACCCGTCAGGACATCGGGGACTCCTGACGGCTCCCGGCCCGCTCCGCGGGACGCCCCGGGAGCGACGAGGGGCGAGGGGCGACCGGCCGACACCGGCCTGCGGGACGCGGGAGCGGAGGGTGCCGCCGGACCGTGGGCGAGGCGCTGACGACGGCATGCACCGTCGCACCGAGGCCGGGACCGGGAAGGCGCCGCCGCCCGCACCGGCTCCCGCGCCGGCCGGCCGTGTGCACGGGCGCGGAAACCCCGCGACCCGGCACTCCGCGAGGGGTGTGCCGGGTCGCTCACGTGGTTCTCCGCGCCCTGGGTGCCGTGTGACCGGCACCGCGCACCGCGTACCGCGGCTGCGGGCTGCAAGCCGCGAGGGTCAGGTGCTGCTTCCCCCGGTCGCTCCGCCGCCGGGTCCGCCGGTGAAGGTGGTGATGCTGCTGACGATGGCGTCCATCTGGTCCACGGACGGGGCCTTGTCGGCGATGTCGAAACCGAGGTGGACCGAGACCAGGGACTTGCCGTCGGAGCTGGGGAAGACCACGCTCTCCACGTAGCCGTCGTTGCCCTGCGGTGCGGACACCTTCCAGCGGACCAGGTAGCCGCTGCGTCCGTTCACCGTGACGGCGCCGGACTTCAGCTCCTGGTGCCCCTTGATCGCGCCGTACGAGTCCTTGGCGGCGGTGGCGATGTCCTGTTCGGCGGCCGCCTTGGCGTCGGTGCCGTCCAGGTGACCGGTGGTCACACCGCCGAGGGAGCAGTTGTCCGTGCCGTCGGCGCAGGTGTACGAGCCGACGGTGAGGCCCGCGAAGCCGTCGCTGCTGGTGCCGCCGGTCCAGCCTGACGGGACCGGGATGCTGATGCCGTTGACCATGTCCACGGCGGCACCGCCGACCGCTCCGCCACCGTTGGCCCCGCCGCCGAGGCCGCCACCGCCACGGCCGCCGCCGAGACCACCGCCACCGCCGAGGCCACCGAGACCACCGCCGCCCCCACCGAGGCCACCGCTGCCGTCGTTGGAGCCACCGTTCGAGCCACCCTTCGAACCGGGGCCGCCGTTCAGCCCGGGGCCGCCGAAGCCCTGGCCACCGTTCCCGCCGAAGCGCTTGCCCTGCTTGCCGCCGTTCGGCTGCGCCGCGGTCGTGCTCGACCCGTGGTCCGTCAGCAGGTACGTGACGCCCGAGCCGACGGCCAGACCGGCGAGCGCCGCCACGGTCGCGGCGATCACCACCGCCTTCGGCGGCTTCCTGCGGGCGCGCGGCGGGGTGGCGCCGAAGCCGCTCCCGTACTCGGCGCCGGCCGGCGGCAGCTCGGGGTAGTGGACCGTCGGGCCGCCGGACAGCACCTCACCGACCAGCACCTGCTGGTCCGCCGAGGCTCCCGGCTGCCCGCCGGGCTGCGACTGCGACCCGGTGGCGGCCGCCGGACGGGTGGTGGCCGTCCAGCCCCGGCCGTCCCACCAGCGCTCGGGCCGGGGATCGCTGGTGACGTCCTGCGGGTCCGGGTACCACCCGGCGGGAATCTGCTCGCTCACGCTGAAGAATCTAAACGGTTCCGGATAAGTGCGATATCAGCAGAGCGCCGATTCCGAGATTTTCCGATGAGATTCCGATGAGAAATCGACAGAACGCCGCGAATGGCATATCCGACCCTACTCCCAGCAGCGGCCGGACGACCGCCCGTTGACTGCGGGTCAGCATCCGGAGCTGGAGAATCCGGTTATGACGACCAGGCCCGTGATCGGCATCACCACCCACCTCACCGAGGCGACCTGGGACAGCTGGGACAGGCAGCGCGCCGTCCTGCTGTCCGCCCGCTACCCCGCGATGGTCCAGGCCGCCGGCGGAGTCGCCCTCCTCCTCCCGCCGGACTCGCCGCAGCGCGCCCCCGAGGCACTGACCCGCCTCGACGCCCTGGTGGTCTCCGGCGGCCCCGACCTCCATCCCGCCTACTACGACGCCCGGCCGCACCCGAGGACCCGCGCCGTCGCACCGGAGCGCGACGCCTGGGAGCTGGCCCTGCTGCACGCCGCCCTGGCGGCCCGCCTGCCCCTGCTGGGCATCTGCCGGGGCATGCAGCTGCTGAACGTGGCCCTGGGCGGCACGCTGATCCAGCACCTGGACCACGTCGAGGAGCACCTGGGCAGCCCCCGGGGCTACGGGCGGCACGCGGTACGGCCGGTGCCGGGGACGCTGCTCGCCGGGCTGCTGCCGGAGGGCACGGTGTCCGTCCCGACCTACCACCACCAGGCGGTGGACCGGCTGGGCAGCGGATTGACGGTCTCCGCACACGCCGACGACGGCACCGTCGAGGCCGTCGAAGGAGGCGGCTTCACCCTGGGGGTGCAGTGGCACCCCGAGCAGGGCGAGGACCTGCGGGTGCTGCAGGCCCTGGTCGGCGCCGCCGTGGTGGCCCGGGTCCGAAGGCGGTCCGGCGAGCCGGTGCCGGCCACCGAGTGACTCCGGCCCGCCGGTCCCCACCGGGCCACTGCGACGACCTGACCACCGATACGCCGCTGACCTGCGGAAACAGTTGCGTCAACGGGAACGACAACGGTCACCAGTGCAGCCTTTGGATCTTCCTCCGATCTGGGGTTCACTTCGTGTGCGGGCCGAACGGCGGCCCCCGGCTCATGAGCGTTCGGGAGAGGACATCGATGGCCGCGCACGACCACGACCACGACCACGCGCACGACGACCACCGCCATCCGCACGCGGGTCACGGTCACTCGCACGCGGGTCACGGCGGCCACTCGCACGGGGTCGCCGCGGACGCCGACCGCCGCTGGCTGGTCAGCGCGCTGACGCTGATCGTCGTCTTCATGGCGGGCGAGGTACTGGTCGGCTTCGCCGCCGGCTCACTGGCGCTGATCTCGGACGCGGCCCACATGCTGACCGACGCCGCCTCGATCGTGCTGGCCCTGATCGCCATGCGGCTCGCCGCGCGCCCCGCCCGGGGCGGCTACACCTACGGGCTCAAGCGGGCCGAGATCCTCTCCGCCCAGGTCAACGGCGTCACCCTGCTGGTGCTGTCCGCCTGGCTGGGGTACGAGGCGATCCGGCGGCTGATCGCACCGCCCGAGGTGGCCGGCTCGCTGGTGCTGGTCACCGCACTGGTCGGGATCGTGGTCAACATCGCGGCGGCCTGGTGCATGTCGAAGGCCAACCGCTCCTCGCTCAACGTGGAGGGCGCCTTCCAGCACGTCCTCACCGACCTGTACGCGTTCATCGCGACCGCCGTCGCCGGCGCGGTGGTCCTGCTCACCGGCTTCCGCCAGGCGGACGCCATCGCCTCGCTGATCGTGGTCGCGCTGATGCTGAAGGCGGGAGTCGGCCTGGTCCGCGACTCCGCCCGGATCTTCCTGGAGGCCGCACCCGCCGGGATCGACCCCGATGCCATCGCCGACCAGCTGGTGACGTCCCCCCAGGTCGAGGAGATCCACGACCTGCACATCTGGGAGATCACCTCCGGACAGCCCGCCCTCTCCGCGCACATCCTGGTCACCCCCGGCGGCGACTGCCACGCCGTCCGCCGCGAGCTCCAGCGCCGGCTGCGCGAGGACTACCGGATCACCCACGCCACGCTCCAGGTCGACCACGTCGGCGAGGACGCCCCGCAGGAGCTGCTGCAGATCTCGCAGGCCCCCGGCCCGGTCGCGGCCGACCACTGCGCCGACTCGCACGGACCGGTCCACCGCAGCGGTCCGCACGAGCACTGACGCACCCGGCGGCCGGTCGCCGGTCCGCCGGGTCCGTCCGGGCGGTACGGCATGATCTGGAGGGTGACCGCACCGCGACTGATGCTGCTCGACACGGCGAGCCTCTACTTCCGTGCCTACTTCGGCGTGCCGGAGTCGGTGAAGTCCCCCGACGGGCAGCCCGTGAACGCCGTTCGCGGGCTGCTCGACTTCATCGCCCGCCTGGTCCAGGACCACCGCCCCGACCACCTGGTCGCCTGCATGGACGCCGACTGGCGACCGCAGTGGCGGGTGGACCTCATCCCCTCCTACAAGACCCACCGGATGGCCGAGGAGTCCACCGAGGGCGAGGAGGAGATCCCGGACACCCTCGCTCCGCAGGTACCGGTGATCGAGCAGGTGCTGGACGCGCTCGGCATCGCCCGGATCGGGGTCCCCGGCTACGAGGCGGACGACGTGATCGGCACCCTCACCGCCCGCGCCCGGGGCCCGGTGGAGATCGTCACCGGCGACCGCGACCTGTTCCAACTGGTCGATGACGCACGGGAGATCACCGTCCTCTACCCCGTGAAGGGCGTCGGCTCCGCGCAGCGGACGGACGACGCGGTGCTGCTGGAGAAGTACGGCGTGACCGGCGCCTCGTACGCCGACCTCGCCGCGCTGCGGGGCGATCCGAGCGACGGGCTGCCGGGCGTGAAGGGGGTCGGCGAGAAGACGGCCGCGCAGCTGCTGAAGGAGTACGGCGACCTGGCCGGGGTCCGGGCCGCGGCACTGGACCCGGCGTCACGGCTGACCCCGGCCCGGCGCAGGAACCTGCTGGAGGGCTCGGCCTACCTCGACGTGGCACCGAAGGTGGTGCAGGTGGCCGTCGACGTCCCGGTGCCGGACGTGGACGCGGCGCTGCCGCGCGAGCCGCTGGACCCGATGACGCTGGAGGAGCTCTCCGCGCGCTGGGGCCTGGGCGGTTCCCTGGAGCGGCTGCTCACCGTACTCGCCGGGTGAGTTGTCCACTCCCAAGCGGCGGAGTTGGCCAGACACGTTTCCGCCACAGAATGATCGGTTGGCGTTCCCCTGCCGGTACCCGTGGGTAGCTAGCGTCTCCCCCTGTCATGCCCGCGGCCGCACCAGGCGGCCGCGGGCCCGGGGTTGACCCACCCTCAGGAGAACGCATGATCTCGCGTCGTTCGGCCGCCACGCTCACCTCCCTGGCGGCCGCGGCCATGCTGCTCGGCACCACCGCCACCAGCCAGCCGGCGGCCGCCGCCGGCACCGGTACGACCCTCTCGGTGTTCGCCTGGAACGTCGACCTCGGCACCCCGGTCGTGGACAGCACGCAGAACGAGCAGGCCGCCCGGCGGACCCCGGTGATCGAGTCGATCGTCCGCAAGCACGACGCCGACGTGGTGATCCTGGACGAGAACTTCAACAACACCTCGACCGCCGACATCACCGGCAAGCTGGCGGACCTCTACCCGTACCGCACCCCGGTGGTCGGCCAGACCTGCTCGGGCGGCGGCTGGACCGGCATCAGCGGGAACTGCTCCAACTCGCTCTTCGTGATCAACGGCGGCACGATGATCCTCTCGAAGTACCCGATCACCGCCCAGTACGCGCACGTCTTCAGCAACTCCACCTACGGCACCTGGGACTACCACGCCAACAAGGGCGCGGCGATGGTCCAGGTCGCCAAGGGCGGCGTCAAGAGCTGGGTGGTCGGCACCCACCTGCAGGCCGACGAGTCGGACGTCTCCACCGACACCACCCAGTCCACCCGGCTCGGCCAGCTCTCCGAGATCCGTTCCTGGGTGAACGGCATCGCCGGCACCACGGCGCCCGTGCTGATCGGCGGGGACCTCAACGTGGAGTACCAGCACGGCCAGTCGCGCGGCGACTTCGCCAACGCCCAGGACGCGGCGGGCGGTGTCCTCGGCACCCCGGCCACCGACCCGAACCGGACCTGGAACACCATGGACTGCTCGGTCTCCGCCTGGTGCCAGTACATGGCGGGCGTGGAGACCTTCCCGAAGGACTACCGGGACGACCTCGACTACCTCGGCTACCTCAACGCCCCCGGCCGGCCGACCCCGCTCGCCCTGCCGAACGTCCAGGTCGACTTCGACCCGCAGGCGGGCTGGAGCGCCGGCCAGCTGGACACCAACGCACCGAGCGACCACTACCCGGTCGAGGCCGCCTTCCAGCTGAACTGAGCCGTCGCCGTCCGCTCCGGCCCCGGGACCCGCACCCGGCGGCCGGAGCCGCGTCGGCTCCCGGCCGGGTCGGCGGGCGAGGAGGCGCAGGACGGCCGGAGGTCGTCGGGTCACCGCACCGCGTCCGTTCGGAGCAGTGCCGGACACGTACGGGCGGTCTCCGCCCGGCCCGCGAAAAGCGCCCGGACGGCGGGATCGGGAAATTCCGGCCCGGGACGGCCGCGCTGCGCCTCGGGCGGGGCGGAGAAATCGGCGACCGGGACGGCGACCGGGGAATTCCGGGCCGTAATGTCCGTCCGCCGGCCGATGTCCGGCTGTGTCGGGGACGGACGCCGGGGAGCCGGCCGGCCGGTCCGGCGACCGCCGGAGCCGTGGCCCGCCCTGCTGCGGGTCCGCACCTCCCACCGCCCCTCGCCGCCGCACGGCTCCGCCCCCGCCGGACGCGCCGGCGGGGGCGGAGCCACGGTGGGCGGCCGTCAGCCCACGGACGAGTACGCGATGATGCCGCGCCGCAGCCCGTCGACCGCCTTGCGGGCGGTGGTGCGCAGCTGGGCGTCCTCGCCCGCCGCGTCCTGGATCTGGCCGAGCACGTCGATCAGCTGCTTGGTCCAGCGGACGAAGTCGCCGGCCGGCATGTCGGCGTCGCGGAGCACCGAGTCCAGGTTGTGGCCGAGCGCCCAGCGGTAGGCGACCCAGGCGAAGCCCAGGTCGGGTTCGCGCTGGCCGACGCCCTCGGCGGTGTTGATCCGGTGCTGCTCCTCCAGGGCGTCCAGGTGGCCCCAGATCCGGATCATGCGGCCGAGTGCCTCCTTGGTGCTCCCCTCGGGGACCCGGGGGGCCATCGCGTCGTCGGCCTGGCGGGCCTCGTACACCAACGCCGAGGCGCAGGCGGCGAGTTCGGCGGCGCCGAGGTCCTTCCAGACGCCCTCGCGGATGCACTCGGAGGCGAGCAGGTCGAGCTCGCCGTAGAGGCGGCCCAGGCGCTTGCCGTCGGCGGTGACGGTGTCGCCGCTGAGGTAGCCGAGGTCGGTGAGCAGGCCGCAGACCCGGTCGAAGGTGCGGGCGATGGTGTGGGTGCGGGAACGCATCTTGCGCTCCAGGACCTCGGTGTCGCGGTGCAGCCGGTGGTAGCGCTCGGACCAACGGGCGTGGTCCTCGCGCTCGTCGCAGCCGTGGCAGGGGTGCCGGCGCAGCTCGGTGCGCAGCCGGGTGATCTCGGGGTCGTCGGCGGCTGCGGCGCGGCCCTTGCGGAACCGCTCGGGCTCCAGGTGGCCGGCCTTGGTGCGCAGCGCGGAGGCGAGGTCGCGCCGGGACTGCGGGCTGCGCGCGTTGAAGGACTTGGGGATCCGCATCCGCTCGACGGCGGTGACCGGGTACGGGAAGTCGATCATCGCGAGCCGCTTGACCTGCCGCTCGGCGGTGAGCACCACCGGGCGCGGGCCGTCCTGGTAGTCGGGGTGGCGGCTGGTGCGCGGCGAGCGGCTGACCGGGGGCAGGCCGGGGTCGAGGACCAGGGCGAGCCCGGCGAACTTGCCGGTCGGCACGTGGATGACGTCGCCCGGCTTGAGCTGCTCGATCGCCTCGACGGCGGCGGCCCGGCGCTGGCTGGTGCCCTCGCGGGAGAGCTCGTTCTCACGGTCCTTGAGGGCCCTGCGCAGGCCCATGTACTCCTCGAAGTCGCCGAGGTGACAGGTCATCGACTCGCGGTAGCCGTCCAGCCCCTCCTCGTTGCGCTGGACCTGGCGGGCGATGCCGACCACCGAGCGGTCGGCCTGGAACTGTGCGAAGGAGGTCTCCAGCAGCTCGCGCGAGCGGTGCCGTCCGAACTGGCCGACCAGGTTGACGGCCATGTTGTAGGAGGGGCGGAAGGAGGACTTCAGCGGGTAGGTGCGGGTGCCGGCGAGGCCCGCGAGTGCCTCCGGGTCGATGCCGCGCTGCCAGAGCACCACGGCGTGGCCCTCGACGTCGATGCCGCGCCGCCCGGCCCGGCCGGTGAGCTGGGTGTACTCGCCGGGGGTGATGTCGGCGTGGGTCTCGCCGTTCCACTTGACCAGCTTCTCCATGACCACCGAGCGGGCGGGCATGTTGATGCCGAGCGCGAGCGTCTCGGTGGCGAAGACCGCCTTGACCAGGCCCTTGACGAAGAGCTCCTCGACGACCTCCTTGAACCGGGGCAGCATGCCGGCGTGGTGGGCGGCGATGCCGCGCTCCAGGCCGTCGAGCCACTCGAAGTAGCCGAGGACGTGCAGGTCCTCGTCGGGGATGTCGGCGCAGCGCTCCTCGACGATCTCCCGGACCCGGGCCCGGTCGCTGTCGCGGTTGAGGCGGAGTCCGGAGGCGAGGCACTGGTTGACGGCGGCCTCGCAGCCGGCCCGGCTGAAGATGAAGGTGATCGCGGGCAGCAGGCCCTCGGCGTCCAGCCGTTCGATGACGTCCACCCGGCCCGGGGTCCAGACCCGGCCGGGCCGGCCGTTCGGCATCGAGCGGCCGCGGCCCCGGGCGAACCGGTCGCGCGGGTTGCGGTCCTGTTCGGAACGGGCGAGGCGGACGAGTTCGGGGTTGACGGCCTTGGCCGGGTTGCGCGGGGCGTCCTTGGGCCGGCCGTCGCGGTCCGGGCTGGCGAACAGGTCGTACATCCGGTTGCCGGCCATGACGTGCTGCCAGAGCGGCACGGGGCGGTGCTCGGAGACGATGACCTTGGTGCCGCCGCGCACGGTGTCCAGCCAGTCGCCGAACTCCTCGGCGTTGGAGACGGTGGCGGAGAGCGAGACCAGGGTGACCGACTCGGGGAGGTGGATGATCACCTCTTCCCAGACGGCGCCGCGGAAGCGGTCGGCGAGGTAGTGCACCTCGTCCATGACCACGTAGCCGAGGCCGTCGAGGGTCTGCGAGCCCGCGTAGAGCATGTTGCGCAGCACCTCGGTGGTCATCACCACGATCGGCGCGTCACCGTTGACGGAGTTGTCGCCGGTGAGCAGGCCGACCTTGGCGGCGCCGTAGCGCTTGACCAGGTCGCCGAACTTCTGGTTCGACAGGGCCTTGATCGGCGTGGTGTAGAAGCACTTGCGGCCGGCCTGCAGGGCCAGGTGGACGGCGAACTCGCCGACGATGGTCTTGCCGGAGCCGGTCGGGGCCGCGACCAGGACGCCGGTGCCCTCCTCCAGGGCCCGGCAGGCCTCGATCTGGAAGGGGTCGAGCGGGAAGTCGTACAGCTGCTGGAACCCGTGGAGGGCGGTGGCCTGCTCCTTGGCGCGGCGGCGGAAGGCCGCGTACGCCTCGGCGGGGCTGAGCTGCTCGGTGTCCGCGGGCGGGATGTCCGGGTGCGGGGGCATGGCGCTGTTCATCGGCGTCACCTCTTCTTCCCGTGGGACTGCTTCGTCCCGTGGGGCCGGTGGGGCCCGTACGGGCGGGACGGGGGTGCAGACGGCGACGCCTGCGGCTGCGGGGCCGGGCCGACCTGGGGCGGCGGTGGGGCGCAGCGGGTGTGGTTGATGTGGTGATCGAGCATCTCAGCCTGAGATTACCCGTCGGGAGTGCCATCGATAGCACTGTTTTCCACCACCGCACCTCGGCGCAGCGGCGCGCGACCCGATGCGAGCGGACATGCGCGGGGAGTCACCGATCAATCGAATTCGCAGTTGCAGATGTCTTCAATCAGTCAACTTCGCCCAGTGCTTCCGACTGCTTCCGATCGTATTCGATCGCTTCCGGTCATCCGCCGTGCACACGAGAGCAGCTCCCTACAGTCGGACCTCCGAGCCCACCGACAAGAGGAGCGGGCTCGTCCGCAACGGAAGGAACCGCGATGAGCAGTCTGGACAGCGCACTCAAGGAAGCCATGACCATCGAAGGTGCGATCGGTGTGGCACTGGTCGACTACGGCAGCGGCATGGCCCTGGGCACACTCGGCGACGGTGGTGCCGAACTCGACCTCAACGTGGCCGCCGCCGGGAACACCGACCTGGTCCGCGCCAAGATGCGGACGATGGAGATGCTCGGCCTGCACGACAACGACATCGAGGACATCCTGATCAGCCTGACCAGCCAGTACCACCTGATCAGGCCGCTCACCACGGCCACCGGCCGGGGCCTGTTCCTCTATCTGGCGCTCAGCCGCAGCCGGTCCAACCTGGCGATGGCCAGGCACCAGCTGCGGCGCATCGAGGCCGGGCTCGAGGTCTGAGAGGGAGCACCGCGTGCCGGTACCGCTGCACCAAGCCAAGGCCGAGTTCTTCCGGATGCTCGGTCACCCGGTCCGGATCCGGGTACTGGAACTGCTCCAGGCCGGCCCGATGCCGGTCCGCGACCTGCTGACGGCGCTGGACATCGAACCGTCCAACCTCTCCCAGCAGCTCGCCCAGCTGCGCCGCTACGGACTGGTGACGGCCACCCGGGAGGGCTCCACGGTGGTGTACGCCCTGGCCGGGGCGGACGTGGCCGAGCTGCTGCGGGCGGCCCGGCGGATCCTCACCGAACTGCTCGCCGACCAGGGCACCCTGCTCGCCGAACTCCGCGCGGCGGACTGAGCCGCCGAAGCACCGTCCGGGCCCCCGGCCTCCCCGCCCCCGTCGGCCCCGTCGGCCTGTTCAACCCCTCGGCCCCGTCGGCTCCTTGTCGGCTCCGGTCAGCCGATCAGGTCGAGGTGCTGCTCGACCCACTCCCGCAGGCCGGAGAGCGGCCGGGCCACGCTGTGACCGAGGTCGGTGAGCTCGTACTCCACGTGCAGCGGCACGGCCGGGTAGACGGTGCGCGAGAGGAACCCCGCGTCCTCCAGCCGCCGGAGCGTCTGGGTGAGGACCTTCGGGCTCACGCCCTCCAGGTGGCGCTGGAGTTCGCCGAACCGGCGGGGGCCGGTTTCGAGTGCCCCGATGGCCAGTGCGGACCACTTGTTGGCGAGCAGGTCGAGCAGCGGACGGCAGGGGCACTGGGCCGCGTACACGTCGTGCTTGTCGTGGCGGCCGGTTGCGCAGATCACCGACACGGCGGGTCTCCCGGGGTTGGCTCGGTACTTCCCGTGCGGCACTTCGCACACGGTACTTCCCTCTGGGAAGCAGGATGCCACAGAGGCCGCGTGGCCCGGCTCCGGCCCTGCTGCCCGGGCGGACCGGCAGCCCGGGCGGGATCAGAATCCGGTCAGGGTGACCTTGCCGATCGCGGTGCCCGCCTCCATGATCTCGTGCGCCCGGCGCAGGTTGGCGGCGTTCACCGGGCCGAGGTCCCGGGTGGCCGTGGTGGTCAGGACGCCCCGGTCCACCAGCCGGGCGACCTGGGCCAGGATGTGGTGCTGCCGGTGCCGGTCCGGTGTCCGGAACAGCGAGCGGGTGAACATGAACTCCCAGTGGAAGGAGACGCTCTTCGACTTGAGCACGCCGATGTCGAGTGAGTCGAAGTCGTCGATCGAGACGATCTGGCCGAAGGGGTTGAGCACCTCGGCGTAGGCCGCGAGGTGCTGCACGGTACCGGCCGTGCCGAAGACGTAGTCGACGCCGCCCGGCGCCGCCTCGGCCAACTGCGGTGCCAGCGGCCGCCGGTGGTCGACGATCCGGTGGGCGCCCATCCGGCGGGCGAACTCGGCGCTCTCCGGCCGGGAGGCGGTGCCGACCACGTCGAGGCCGGTGAGCGTCCGCGCCAGCTGGACGACCATCGAGCCGACGCCGCCCGCAGCGGCGGTCACCAGCAGCGTCCCCGTCCGCTCCAGCCCGCCGTTGCGCAGGCCGAGGCGTTCGAACAGCCCCTCCCAGGCGGTGAGAGCGGTCAGCGGAAGGGCCGCCGCCTCGGCGAAGGACAGCGTGGCGGGCTTGGGGCCCACGATCCGCTCGTCCACGGCGTGGAAGCGGGAGTTGGCCCCGGGGCGGTCGAGCGCACCGGCGTAGTAGACCTCGTCGCCGACCTCGAACAGCTCCACCTCGGCACCGACGGCGACCACGGTGCCCGCCGCGTCCCAGCCGAGCACCTTCAGCTCCCCGGCCGGGTCGGCGTTCTGCCGCACCTTGTGGTCGACCGGGTTCACCGCGACGGCCTCCACCCGGACGAGCAGATCGCGCGGGCCCGGCTCGGGCACCGGCAGCTCGACGTCCAGCAGGCTCTCGGCGTCGTCGATCGGCAGGCTCCTGCGGTACGCGACCGCACGCATCGTCGCGCTCCGGCTGGCGGTCGCATCCTGGTTGTCACTCACAGCAGTCACCTTCGGTCGGCTCATCGGCAGGCTCGCAGCGGGTCCGGACATCGGTCCACGACGCCCGGGCCCGCTGGATCCGACGCTACGACCCACCCCGTGGTTACCCGCAAGGGAAGCTACTACCCGTTGGGAAGCATGGAGGTGGAGCCCCTTTTCGCGCGACACAGGGCGGCAGCCTCGCCACACGGCGACAGCCGTCGGCCACCGGTGCCGACCTCCCGGGCGCCGGCCCTCAGGTACCGGCCCTCAGGTACCAGCCCCCAGGCACCGGCCCTCGGGCGCCAAGGCCCTCAGGCGCGCAGCAGTGCGCCGATCCCGTCCGCCAGCCGACGGTACTCCCCGGCGCAGTTGTAGACCTGGGCGCTGATCCGCAGCACCCCGCCGCCCGGCCACGGACGCACCGCCACCCGGGCACCGAGGCGCTCACGGATCGACGCCATCAGTTCCCTGACGCCCTGCTCGGTCTCGGCGCAGCCGGACGGCAGGCGTACCGCGCGCATGGCCAGACCCGGCATCGCCGGCAGCTCGCACAGCCCGGCCCGTTCCACCAACAGGCGCCCGCCGTAGGCGGCGAGGGCCTCGTTGTGGGCGCGCACCCGCTCGGCGCCGAGCCGTTGCAGCAGGGCGAACCCGGCCGGCGCGGCCAGCCAGGGGGTGTAGTCGCAGGTGCCGCGCCACTCGACGTGGCCGGGGAAGCCCCGGTCGTGCTCCCAGGAGAGCACCAGCGGCCGGATCCGCTCCAGCCACGGGGCGCGGACCGCCAGGACGGCGGTGGCGCGCGGAGTGAAGGCCCACTTGTGCAGGTTGCCCACCCAGAAGTCCGCGCCGCCCGCCGCACCGCCGAGGTCCACCGGGAGCTGGCCGGGCGCGTGCGCGGCGTCCACCACGGTGACGATCCCGCGTTCGGCCAGCGCGGCGAGCAGTCCCGGGCCGGCGATCTCGCGGGCGGTGGGCGAGGTGACCAGGTCGAGCACGGCGATCCTGGTGCGTTCGCCGACGGCGGCCAGTACCCGTTCGGCCACGCCGTCCGCGTCCGGGGTCCCGAGCGGGATCCGGGCGGTGCACACCTTGGCCCCGGTCTCGGCGGCGCGGCGTTCCACGGCCCGGACGACGGCGCCGTAGCCGTGGTCGGTGACCAGGATCTCGTCGCCCTCGGCGAGCGGGATCGAGTCGAGGACCACCGCGATGCCCTCGGTGACGTTGGTGAGCAGCGCCAGCCGATCGGGGTGGGCGCCGAGCGCGTCGGCGATCCGGGCGCGGGAGCGGCCGATCCGGTCGGGCAGTCCGCCGAAGAAGCCGTCCGGGTCCTGCTCCTGTTCGACCCGCAGCCGCGCCTGGGTCCGCTGGACGGGGAGCGGTACGGCCCCGAACGAGCCGTGGTTGAGGTGGGCGACGGCCGGGTCGAGGCTGAACAGGTCCTTGACTCCCGGCATCGGGACGGGCGGTACCTCGGTCACGGCTTCACCAACTCCACTGTCGCCACTGACGATGTGCCACGCGCTCGCGGTCGGCGCGGTACTCATACCCGGGCGCACCGGTGATCCCACCGAACTCGCCCCCTCGCACTCTTCCATGTGAACGATGACATGTGAAATATTACCTCGCGCCGCTCAAGCAACCACCCCTCTCCCTCCAACTCCCCGTCCGGAAAGGACCGGTCAGTTGCGCAGACTGTCCGCAGCCCTCGCGGCTGCGCTGACCACCGGCGCCATAGCCGCCACCCTCCTCGGCGCCCCCGCCCAGGCAGCGACCGCCCACACGGCAGCCACTCAGGCCGCCACCACACAGACCGTCGGCGCACAGGCAGCCGCCACCCGGCCGTCGTTGACGGATCCTCAGGAGACCGACGGCCGCGAAGGGCCGCAACCCCCGCTGGTCCCGCAGGAGCGCGAGCGCCAGGCGCTGCGCGCCAAGGCGCTGGAGCAGCTCAACCAGGGCACCGTGGCCAGGACTTCCCAGGGCCTCGCCCCGGCCAGGGTGAAGGTCGGCAACGACTACGTCCAACTCGCCCAGCAGCGCAAGGACAAGGTCTTCGTCATCCTCGCGCAGTTCGGCGACCAGGTCGACGACACCACGCTCTACAACGGCCAGGTGCGCTACGGCGGCACCCCCGGACCCCGGCACGACCGGATCCCGAAGCCCACCGGCAGCGACACCCACACGCTGTGGACCAAGGACTTCGACCGCTCCTACTACCAGAAGATGTTCTTCGACGACACACCCGGCGCGGTCTCCCTGCGCAACTACTACCGCATCCAGTCCTCGGGCCGGTACGACGTCGACGGCACGGTCAGCGACTGGGTCACCGTCCCGTACAACGAGGCGCGTTACGGCAGCAACAAGGGCCCGCAGGGCAGCGGCGCGTGGACGCAGGCGCAGGAGTTCGTTCGCGACGCGGTCAAGGCCTGGTACGACGGCGAGATCGCCAAGGGCCGCTCGGTGGCCGACATCAAGGCACAACTGGCCCAGTACGACGTCCAGGACCGCTACAACCACAACAAGGACGGCAACTTCGACCAGCCCGACGGCTACCTCGACAACGTGATCGTGGTGCACGCGGGCGTGGACGAGACCTGGGGCGGCGGCGCCCAGGGCTCCGACGCCCTGTGGGCGCACCGGAGTTGGGCCTTCCCCGACCCGACCGGCCAAACCGGGCCGGTCGGCGACCGGATCGGCGGCGTCCCGGTCGGCGACACCGGCCTCTACGTCTACGACTACGTCCAGGCGGGCGAGAACAGCGGCGTCGGCCTGTTCGCCCACGAGTACGGCCACAACCTCGGCCTGCCCGACCTGTACCCGACCACCGGCGGCGACAACAGCGTCAACTTCTGGTCACTGATGTCCTCCGGCTCCTACCTGGGCAAGGGCCGGAACACCACCGGCGCCTACCCCGGTGACCTGGACGCCTGGAGCAAACTCCAGTTCGGCTGGCTCAACTACGACGAGGCACAGGCCGCGACCCGTTCCTCGCACGCCCTCGGCGTCAGCAGCTACAACACCGACCAGGCGCAGGCGGTGCTCGTCCACCTGCCCCCGAGCCGGACCACCACCGAACTCGCCGACCCGGCCGAGGGCGGCTCGCAGTGGTGGAGCGACACCGGCGACAACCTCGACAACTCCCTCGCCCGCACGGTGGACCTGACCGGCAGGACCGGCACCGCCGCACTGGACGCGGCAGCCTGGTACGACACCGAGAAGGACTACGACTTCCTCACCGTCGAAGCCTCCACCGACCAGGGCCGGACCTGGAAGCCGCTGGGCGGCAGCGTGGACGGCGCGCCGATCGGCAACACCACCGCCGGTACCCCCGGCCTCAGCGGCACTTCGGGCACCTGGGTGCAGCTGCACGTCCCGCTGGACGCCTACCTCGGCAGCCAGGTCCGACTGCGCTTCCACGTCACCTCGGACGGCAACACCCACGGCAAGGGCGTCCTGGTCGACGCGGTGCGGATCAGCGCGGGCGGCGAGCAGCTCTTCGCCGACGGCGCCGAGCACGGCAACCAGGGCTGGACGGCCACCGGCTTCACCATCGTCACCGGGAAGGACGCGGTCAAGGACCACCCCCGGGCGTACCTGGTGGAGAACCGCCGCTACGTCGGCTACGGCGCCTTCCTGAAGACCGGTCCGTACAACTTCGGCTTCAGCGGCGTCGCCGGCAAGCAGGACGTCATCGACACCTACCCCTACCAGGAGGGGGTGCTGATCTGGCTCTGGGACACCGCCTACAGCGACAACAACACCCAGGACCACCTGGGCGGCGGTCTGATCCTGCCGATCGACGCCCACCCGAAGCCGATCCGCTTCGGCGACGGGAGCCTGGTCAACGCCCGCGCCCAGACCTTCGACGCGACCTTCTCGCGGCAGCCCACCACCGCCTTCGACCTGCACAAGGGGGGCATCGCCGGCACCGTCACCAGCGAGCCGGCGGTGCCGGTCTTCAACGACCACACCGGCGTCTACACCGACCCGGCCACCCCGCAGCTCGGCGTGCACGTCCCCGACACCAACACCACGATCGAGGTGGTCCGCGAGACCCGGGGCGGCCTGCTGACCACCGTCCGGGTCGGCCCGGCCTCCTGACCCCGGCCACCTCACCCGGCTCCCCGACCTGTTGACTGATGCCCCGGTCCCGTCGCCCGTCGCCCGACGCGCGGCGGGGCCGGGGCGTTTCGCCCGCCACCGCGCAGGACTGTGAGGAGAGAGATGACCGAACCCTGGAGCCGGACCCTCAGCTGGGTGCGGCAGCACCTGGAACCCGGCGAGGAGATCCTCGGCGCCGAACGACTGACCGGCGGATGGACCTCGACCATGCGCCGGATCCACCTGCAAGGCCCTGGCGGAGAAAGGACGTTGGTGCTGCGCTCGTTCGTCCGGCCGTTCTACCGCAAGCACGCGGACGGGCTGCTGCGCCGGGAGGCCGGGGTGCTGCGCCTGCTCGACCGGCCCGACGACCGGCCCGTTCCGGCCGCCCGGCTGGTGGCGGTGGACCCCGCCGGCGAGCACTGCGACCACCCCTCGCTGCTGATGACGCTGCTGCCGGGTTCGGTGCGGCTGGCGGAGGACTCGGCGGCCGCCCGGATCCCGCTGCTGGCAGGCCAGTTGGTGCGGATCCACCGCACCGCCGTCACTGCGCAGAACAGGCCGCGCGCGTACCAGGCGTGGACGAGTCCCGAGTCGGTCCGGGTACCGGCGGCGACCGGCCGGCCGGAGCTGTGGCGGCAGGCCGTCGAGGCGATCCGGCAGCCCGCTCCCCCGTTCCGGGGCTGCTTCCTGCACCGGGACTTCCATCCGGGCAACGTGCTGTTCACGGGCGGGAACAGCGACGCGGGTGCGGGCGCAGGAGAGGGCGCGGACACCGGAGGGGGTGCGGGCGCGGGCGGGAGCGGCGGCCGGAGCACGCGCGACGGCGGGAGCACGCGCGGCGGTGCGCTGCGGATCAGCGGCGTGGTGGACTGGGTCGAAACCTCCTGGGGCCCGGCCGAGTTGGACCTCGCCCACTGCTCCACCGCGCTCGCACTGCTGCACGGCGTCGACACGGCGGCGGAGCTGGAGAAGGAGTACCGGGCGGCCGGCGGACAGCTGGGCGAGCACCAGCGGTACTGGCGGCTGCTGGACGCCCTGGCCTTCGCCCCGGACGCGGAGAAGGTCGCCGTCCCCTGGCGTGAACTCGGCCGGACCGACCTGACCTCCGAGGTGCTGCAGCACCGGCTGGAGCACTACCTCGCCACCGTGCTGGAGCAGTACCGCTGAGGCGGAGCACCGCAGACGGGAGCCGGCCGGACCCGGCTCAGTAGCCGTACGCCGCCGCACCCGAGCCCAGCAGCGAGAAGGCCGTCTCGGCGTCGGCGACCGCCCGGGCGGCGGCCTCGGGCAGCGGCGTACCGGCGGCCACCCGGGCCCAGTTGGCGTAGGCCAGGGTCTGGTGCACCGCGAGGTACTGGGCCGCCACCAGGCGGGCCGTCAGCCCCGGCGCTCCGCCGTCCGCTCCCTCGGCCACTCCGCCGCGCGCCCGGCCAGCCGTCGTCTCGGCGGTCTCAGCGACCTCGGCCGTCTCGGCCGTCTCGGCTGCCTCCGCCGCCTCCGCCGCCTCCGCCGTCTCGGCCAGCGCGGCGGCCAGCGCCTCGGTGTCGGCGGCGACGTAGTCGAGCAGGTGCGAGGAGAGGCTGGGCGTCCCGTAGACCAGGCGGCGGAAGGCCAGCGCCTCGGGCTCCGCGCACAGGCCGGTGACCGGGTTGCGCTCGGCCAGCAGGTCGAGGTAGTGCCGCCGCAGGGCCGCCAGCGGGGAGACCCCAGCCGCCCGGGCCCGCACCACCCGGCCCGCCTCGCCCCGGTGGTCGGCGATCTGGTGCAGGACCAGCTCCTCCTTGCTGGCGAAGTACCGGAACAGCGTGGGCTTGGAGACCTCGGCCGCCGCCGCGATCTCGGCCACCGAGACCTTCTCGAACCCTCTGGCCAGGAAGAGCCTGATCGCGACGTCGGCGATCGTCTGACGGGTGCGTTCCTTCTTGATGGTCCGCAGACCTCCGGGCTCGTTCATGCGAACATCATAACCCCGGAACATTTTTTACCGGGTTGCATATTTTCCTCGGTTGCGTTTTGATGGCCGCATCGACGTTTCAGGGAGGGAGCAGCAACCATGTCCACCGTGCTGATCGTGGGGGCCGGGCCGACCGGCCTCACACTGGCGTGCAGTCTGGCCAGGCAGGGCGTCGGCGTCCGGATCATCGAGAGGTCGCCGGGGTTCCAGACCGGCTCCCGCGGCAAGGGGCTCAACCCGCGCAGCCTGGAGGTGCTGGCCGACCTCGGCGCCGCCGAGCGGCTGCTGGGGGCGGGGTGCAGCCGCGCGGTGTTCCGCAAGTACTTCGACGGCGAGTTCGTCGCCGACACCGATCCCCACGAGGGCGTCCGCCCGAGGCCCGACGTCCCGTACGAGCGGGGCCTGCTCCTCCCGCAGACCAGGGTGGAGCAGGCTCTGCGAGAAGTCCTCGCCGGGTACGGGGTCGAGGTCGAATTCGGCGCCGAGCTGGCCGGGTTCGAGCAGGGCGAGGAGAGCGTCACCGCGCGGCTCACGAGCGGTGAGGTGATCGTCGCGGACTACCTGGTGGGCTGCGACGGCGGGCGCAGCACGATCCGCAAGCGGCTCGGCATCGCCTTCGAGGGGTCCAGTGATCCGGAGACCGCGATGGTCGTCGGCGACGTCGAACTGGACGGGCTGGACCGCGGCTACTGGCACCAGTGGTTCGGTGCGAAGGGTGCCCTGCTGCTCTACCCGTTCGAGGGCAGCGACAGCTGGCAGTTCCAGGCCAACCCGGAACTGGACCGGGACGGGCGGGTGGTCGAGCCCTCGCTGGAGAGCTTCCAGCGCATCGTCGAGCTGCACACCGGCCGCACCGACCTGCGGGTGCGCAGCACCAGTTGGCTCTCCACCTGGCGGGTCAACGTCCGGATGGCCGAGCGCTACCGGGTCGGCCGGATACTGCTCGCCGGGGACGCCGCGCACGTCCAGCCGATCGCGGGCGGTCTCGGGATGAACACCGGCATCCAGGACGCCTGGAACCTCGGCTGGAAGCTGGCCTACGTCCTCACCGGCCAGGCCGGCCCCGGACTGATCGACAGCTACCAGGAGGAGCGGCTGCCGGTCGCCGCCCGGACGTTGGACATCACCACCGCCGCGATGATCGAGGTCGTCGAGCGCTCCCGCACGCCCGGTGTCGGTTTGGAGGTGGTCCGCTCCGACGACACCACCGGGCTCGCCGTCCACTACCGCTGGAGCACGCTGGCGGCGGACGGCCTGGACGGCGGACCGCAGCCCGGCGACCGGGCCCCGGACGCCCCGCTGGCCGACGACGAGGGCCGGGCCGTCCGCCTCTTCGAGCTGTTCGCGGGCAGCCACTTCACCCTGCTCTCCTTCGGCCGCCCGGTACCGCAACTCGACGGCCCGGTGGTGGGTTTCGCGATCGACGCGGGCCCCGGTTCGCTGCAGGACCGGGACGGGCACGCCCGCCGCGCGTACGGGGTCGAGGGCGAGGCGCTGGTCCTGGTCCGGCCGGACAACCACGTCGCGCTGACGGCGCGGGCAGAGGAGGTGGAGGCCGTCCGGCACTACCTGAGCCGGCTGCGCGCGCTCTGACCCCGGCGGGATCCTCCGCCCGCTCTCCTGACCTGCAGTCAGCACGTGCGGCGGCTCGGACCCGACCGGCTCCGTACGATCGGGGCGGGTCACCGGGGGGTTCGGGTCGTTCGGGTAGCAGCGGGCGGACAGATCTCGCGGACAGTTGCGGTGAGCAGGGAGGACAAGTGCCCACAGTCGGTTCGCTGGTCGGGATGGCGGAGCTGGCACTGGAGTTCGTGGCGGGTGCCGCCGAGCGCGGCGCGGGCAGGGCGGTGGTCGGCGTGGCCTGTGCCGACCCCGCGAGCTTCGCGGACGTCACAAACGTCATGGAGGTCACGGACGTCACAGACGTCATGGAGGTCACGGACCCGGCAGAGGTCACAGGCGCCACGCATGCCACGGGATCCGCAGATCTCGCGGGGTCCAGCGGCGTCCTGGGACCCGGAGGAGCTCCGGACTCCGCAGGCCGCACGGACTCCTTGGCCAGAACGGACTCCGCACGCGGCACGGACGTCGCCGAGTTCGCCGAGTTCGCGGAGTTCGCCGAGAAGCTGGTCCGGATCGAGCTCGGGCCGGGCGGCGGCTGGGCCGAGGAGCCGCACGGCGCGGCCCGGGTGATGAGCCGGCTCGCCGCTGTCCGGGTGGCGGCGCTGGCCGTCCCCGCCGAGCGGCCCGGCGAGGTGCCGGCCGCCCTGGCCGGGGCGGCCGCGCGGCACGGCGTGGTCCTGCTGACGGTCTCCCCCGGGACCTCCTGGCTGCAGCTCGCGCAGGTGATCGGCGAGGAGCGGCTGCGCGAGACCCGGGAGCAGCTCGTCGATCTGGAGCAACTCCTCACGCTGGTCCGGGAGCAGGGCCCGCAGGACAGCCGCGCGGAACGGCTGGTCGGCTGGCTGGCCAGGACGGTCGGCGGCGCGGTCACGCTGACCGGCACGCGCTCCGGTCCCGACCGGATCGCCGCTCCCCCCGAGGCGCCGCAGCTGCTGGCCGGTGCCCGCCGGACGGCCGAGGAGGTGGCGCAGGGCCGGCTCGCCTCGGCCTCGATCGACGACGGCGGCGGCGGCGGTCTGCGGATCCGGCTGACCGCGATCGGCCGACAGCGCCCGTTCCCCGTCCTGACGGTCGGCCGGACCACGCCCTTCGACGCCCGCAGCCGTGCCCTGATCACGCACGCGGCCGAGCTGCTGGCGCCGATCCTCCGGCTCAGGGAGGCGGGGGCGGACCGCGACCGGTTGGACGAGGTCGCGGCGGCGCTGCGGGTGGCGGTGTTCCAGCTGCTGATGGGCGGTGAGGTGACGCTGGCCCAGCGGACGGCCGAGGGCCTGTCCCGAGGGCTGCTGGACGCGGAGACCGCCCGGGTGTACGTGCTGGAGGGTCCCGCCGCCGAACGTGACCGACTGGCGCGGGAGTGCGCGGCGGCGACCGAGGGGAAGGCGCTGGTGGTCCGCTGTCCGGCCTACGACCAGCACCTGATCGTCGTGGCCCCGCTGAAGGACGCCGGGCCGGCCGACCACCGGCAGGACGCCGCAGCCGCCGGCCCGGCTCCCGGCCCCGGGAGCGGCGTCGAGAGCCGCCGCGAGAACTGCCCCGGGAGCCGCCCCGGGGACGGCTGGGACGCGGTGGGCACGACACTGCGGGGTTTCGTCGCCCGCCACCCCGAGCGGTGCCTGGGCGGCAGCGCGCCGCTCCCGCTCGCCCAGACGGCCGGCTCGTACGGCGACGCGGCCCGCGCCCTCGCGGTGGCCCGGCTGCAACCGGACCGCTCGGCGCTGTACGCGGCGGAGAGCCGGCTCGTCCAGGCCCTCGACCCCGGCACGGCGGCCGTCTGGGCGGGCGGGCTGCTGCGCCCGCTGCACGCGCTGTCGTACGCGAGCCTGGACCAGATGCTCGGCACGCTGCACCTCGGCCTGGAGTTCCCGGCAACCAGCGCCGCCAAGATCCTCGGGGTCAGTCGCAACACCGTCCGCGCCCGCCTCGACCGGGCGGCCGGGCTGCTCGGCCTGGACCTCGGCGGGCTGCGCGGGCGGACGGTGCTCCACCTGGCCCTGCAGGCCTGTTCGGTGGCCGGTCCGGACGGGCTCTGCCGCACCTCGCCCCGCCCGGATCCGCAGCGGCCCGTGCGGCTCGTGGACGTCCTCTCCGGCGCGGGCGCCCGGACCTGGGCCGAGGGCCTGCTGCGGCGCCTCGCCGAGGACGGCCGCGATCTGCGCGGCACACTGCTGACCTGGCTGACCGCGGACGCGAGCGTGGAGCGGAGCGCCCGACAGCTCGACCTGCACCCGCAGACCGTGCGCGAGCACCTGCGCAGCGCGGAGCGGCTGCTGCAGCGTCAACTGCTCTCGGGCGGCGGCGGGGTGTACGAGACGGCCTTGGCCTTCGCCGTCCTGGGCGAGCTGGAGTTCGCCGAGCCGGCCGGCCTCCCGGGCAGCCCTCCTCCGCCGGAGGCGTCAGCTCCGGCCTGACGCGGTCACCGAGTCGCGGCAGCTCACAGCGGTGGACCGTGCACCGGTGACGGTTCGCGGCCGTTCAACCGTGCACCGGTGCGGTACCGCCGGACGGGGCATCCGTCCTAGAGTCGCCGCATCGGCCGCACGGGGGGCGGCCGATGCGAACTCACCAGGCGGGTGACCCGCTGCTGCTGCGACCTCGGTCGCCGACCCCGCCTGGTGGCAGAGGTGCCCACCAGGTGCCGCCCGACCCCGGATCGTGTGGCGCACCTGGTGGGCCACGGGCCGGCCCGGGCCGACGGTCCCCCACCCTCCGCCCCGGGCCGGCGGTCCCCCACCCTCCGGCCCGGGGCGGATGCGTCCCCGCGGGATCGGCCGGGTGGGCCGCGCACCGGACCGCCCACCGCCCTTACGCCACACCCCACTCACCGCCCCGCACCTCACACGCCGCTCATCCCCCCCGCGCGCACGCACCGGACCGCTCACCCTGCCCCACCGCCCCGCGCTACGGGAGCACCCGCAGGGTCAGCAGCCCGCCCAGGGGCACCCGCAGCGCCAGCTCCCCCGCGTCCGGCTGCGGCTTTGACCGGCTGACGGTGGCGCCGCGGCAGTCCTGGACCAGGGCGGCCAGGCGGCCGGGCGGGCGGTCGAAGGTGAGGCGGACCAGGGGGTCGGGGTCCGCGTTGGCCACCAGCAGCAGCGACCAGTCGCCGGTGACCGGGACCGGGACGGGCGCGTACCGGCCGAAGGCGAGTGCCGAGCCGTGCCGGGCCTCGATCAGCGGATAGCCCGACTCGGGCCGGTGCGGGCGGAACCCGCCGCGTTGCAGCAGGTCGACGTGGTCGCGCAGGACGGTGAGCCAGAAGCGCAGCACGGCCAGTTGCTCGGGCCGCTGGGCACCGAGGTCCACCGAGACCTGCGGGGTGGCGAAGAGCGCGGACAGCAGCAGGACGGCGATCTGTTCGGGCTGCTCCTCGGGGTGCCAGGTCAGCGGGTCCGCATGGACGGCCAGCGGTCCCGCGGTGAGCCGGAGGTCGGCGATCCGGCTGCGGTTCTCGGCGGGGCTGTGCGGGCAGTCGGCGGCCCGGACCATGGTGGCGAACGGACGGAGGGCGGGGCTGACGTAGTCCTGCCGGTGCTCGACCAGCACCCCGGGGCGCGCGGCGCGCAGCCGGCGGTCCAGCGCGGCGAGCAGCCGGTGCACCCCCTCCGCGACCGTCGCGCAGTCGGCCTCCGGCGATCCCTCGGTGATGGCCGGCCGGGCGAAGGTGTCGATGAAGTCGATCTTCAGGCCGTCCACCCCGTACTGCTCGACCGCCGCGGCGAGCCGCTCGACCTGGTGCCCGCGCACGGTGGCGCTGCGCGGGTCGGCCACCGAGGTCCCCAGTTGCGGCAGGTGGGAGAGCGTGTGTCCGGCGAGCTCGGCGGCCGCGGTACTGCGGTCGCCGACGAACGGAAGGGCGTGCCAGAGAAGGTAGTTGAGGCCGAGGGAGCGGACCTTCGCGACGTGGGCGGCGAAGTCGGGGAACCCGGTCGGGGCCGGCCGCCAGTCGCCGGTGGTGGCGTAGGAGCGGGTGGACTCGTCGGTCTGCCAGCCGTCGTCCACGATCAGTGAGCGGAACCCGAGGGGTCGGGCCAGTGCGGCGAGCCGCTCGACCTCGGCGGCGTCCATCGCCAGGTGCAGCGCGTACCAGGTGCAGAAGACCGGCTCGAACGCGGCGTCCGGGACGGTGACTTCGGGCAGTCGGCCGGCCCACCAGGACGAGCAGTCCCGCACGGTGTCGGCGAAGTGACGCCGTGTCAGGTCGAGCCGGAGCGAGAGCTCCGGTCCCTCGTGCTCGACCCACCAGCTGAACTCGCCGCTCTCCTCCACCACCCCCTCGCCGATGGCGACCGGCCGTACCACCTCGCCGACCGCGAAGGTGCAGAGCGCGGTGCTGCCGCCGACCAGGCTGCCCACCGGAGCGCCCTTGGACAGCGAGGCGGTCCGGGGCGCCAGCCAGGACGGCGGCAGCCAGCGCGGGCCGGTGTCCGGGGTCCAGTACGCGCTCGCGCCGGTGCACGGGAGCCGCCACTCGATCCTGACCCGCAGCGGCGCTCCGCCGTCCGGCTCGCCGCCACGGACCCGGAGGAGAACGACCCCGGGTGGCTCCTGTGCGGTGGCGGTGACGGCGACCGACCGACCGCCGACGGCCGTCGCCCGCACCCGCAGCCCCGGTACGGCGAGCCCGGTGTCCACCTCCCGGGTCGTCTCGGTGCGCCCGGACGCGGGGGCGCTGCCGTCCCAGCTGAGCGGGGTCGGGTTCTGGCTCACGGGGTGACGTCCTCTCGCAGCGGTGCACGGAACGGGAGATGGAGCAGGAAGGGTGGGCCCGGTCGGGCGCGGCCCGTCAAACGGCTCTCCGCCGCGGCCCGACCGGGGGATCGGTCACCGGCGGAGCGGACCCTCGCAGGTGTAGTCGGCGGTCCCGGCCCGTCCGTTGCTCCAGGGCTCGACCTTGCCGAAGTAGCAGTTCATGTCGTCCAGGTTGTTGGCGACGCCCTTCGTCCGCTGGAGGATGAAGTAGTCGACCGTGTCGGACATGTCCTTGAACACCCGGTCCGGGTTGCCGGAGTCGGAGAGGTTGGCGGTGATCCGGCCGGTGCAGACGAAGCGCATCGGCTTGTTGTTCCAGTCCCCGTTGTCCTTGCAACTGGGCGTCGCGGAGGTCGCCCTGGCGAAGGCCCGCTGCACCTCGGACGGCAGGGCGTACCTCAGCGAGCCGTTGGCGGTGAAGGAGGTGCTGGGGACGTAGAGGTTGGCCAGGTTCTTGATCTGGGCGTCCAGGAAGGCGCTGTACTCGGCGTTCAGCGCGGCGTCGTTCGAGACCTTGTCCCGCCACCCCTCGAAGCCCGCCGGGTCGTCGGCCCGCTGGTAGCCGTACATCTCGCGGATCAGCGAGGGGTGCTTCTGCCAGAGGAACTCGAAGAACGTCCCGGCGTAGTTGTAGAAGTGGAACGCCGGGGTGTCGTCGTACTTGGCGTGGATGAGCTCCTTGACGGTCATCCGGGGGATGCCCGCCGCCTCGTCCTGGGCCAGCTTGGCGACCAGCGACTTGCGTACCAGGATGCCCTGGTCCCGGGTGGAGCCGTCGAAGAACTCGGCCGTTCCCTCGTCCATCGCGGTGGTCATGTCGTCGTGGTACCAGCGCTCGTCGCCGAAGTAACCGGGCACCGCCCAGCGGCCGTTGAGGTAGTGGGTGTACTCGTGCCGGAACAGCTCCTCCAGGGTGAGGGTGGAGTCCTGCGGCACCCGGCGCTGGTACGTGTAGAAGGTGGCGCCGTTCTCGATGTAGATGCCGCCGTTGTTGGTGCTCATGCCGGTGAGCAGCGGGTGGTAGACCTCGTAGTCGGCGCGCGAGGCGTAGAGGTGGATGTGCAGCGTGGAGTTGACGTCGCCGGCGAGCGGGACGTCGGTGCCCAGGACGCGGAAGTACTGGGTCTTCACCTGCTTGCTGGCGTAGTACATCTGGTCGACGGTGGCCTTGTCGAGGGCGGTGTGCACCTCGATCGCGCCGTTGTCGTACCGGTAGGTGTTCGGGAAGAGCCGGGCCTCGATCTGGTCGGTGCAGACGTCGAACCGGGCGCACACGCCGTAGGTGTTGGCCCAGCCGACCACCTTGACCCACGGGTCGGAGAACTCGCCGAAGGTGGACTTGGTGAGGTCGAGCAGCGCGCCGAGGTCGGCGGTGACCGCGGACTTGAGCGGGGCTATCTGGCCGAAGCGGCCGTACTCGGCGACGGCGTCGCGGGCCAGCCAGGCGTTGGCGGTGCCCTTGAGGTATCCGGCGCTCGCGAAGGAGCGGAACACCGCGCGGTAGTCGGCGTCGGCGGCGACGGCCGCCGTGAAGGGCTGGTCCTGGTTGTAGATGCCCAGGTAGTTGACGTTCAGTGCGGAGAGCGCGGCGCCGCCCCAGGCGCTGCTGCCGGCCAGCGCGGTGCCGGGGCCGAAGACGCCCAGGATCCGCTTCACCAGGCCGAGGTTGCCCTGGCGCAGGCCGGTGCTGCCGGCCACGATGCCCAGCTCGCGCATGGTGTGGCCGGCCACGTCGCCGGCGTCGAAGGCGTGCGGGCCCGCGGTGTAGGCGGTGATCGCCTGCTGGATGGCGGCTGCGGTCCGGGCGTCGGTGACGTCGATCTCGGTGTGGGTCCAGTCGTGGTAGACCACGGCGTGCAGGAAGGTCCACATTTCGTACAGGTGCGCCGAGTCACTGCCGTCGTCGGTGGCGGCCGCCGCGGTGATCCGGTCGGCGACGGCCTGGACGTGGGCCTTGTCCATGGTGGTGGCGAAGCGGGCGTCCCAGGTCCACAGGATGCCGTTGAGACAGCCGTCGGCACTGACCGCCGGGTCGCCGAGGAAGTCCACCAGCTGCGCTGGGCCGAGGCCGGTCAGGCCGTCCACGGTGCAGGGCACCCCGGCCGCGGTACGGGCCACGGCGGCGCGCGGGGCGGGGGTGAGGTCGGCGGCGGTGGGGGCCGGACGGCCGACCTGGGCGGGCAGCGCGCCGGGGATCCTCGCCGGGCCGAGCGAACCGCCGCCGGGGGCGGGGGCGGCCGTGCCGGTCTTGGCCACGGCGGTACCGAGGTGGTCCACGTCGTCGTACGCGGTGGGGTCGGGCACCCGGGCGGTCCGCGGTGCCGCGGCCGTGGGAGCGGCCGCGGTACGGGTGGCGGACGCCGGGGTGAGGGCCTGTGCGGTCTGGACGGCCGGCAGCGTGAGGGAGGCTGCTACGGCCGCGGCGAGCAGAACCCGGCGGGTGGCGTGGGTGGTTGGCACCTGTGCTCCTGTGGGGGTGGAGGACGTGGGGGGGTGGAGCTGCGCTCCGGTGCGCCGTCGGGCACACCCGGGGCCGTACCGCCGCCCGGCGGCGGCGGTACGGCGGCGGGAGGGTCCGGCGGGGGTCAGACCTCGGGGAAGTGGCAGGCCGCCTGGCGGGTGCCGTCGGGTGCGGTGAGCCGCAGCAGCGGCGGCTCGCTCCGGCAGAGCTCCCGCGCCTTGGGGCAGCGCGGGTGGAAGGTGCAGCCGCTCGGCGGGTCCGCGGGGCTGGGCGGGTCGCCGAGCAGGACGATCCGCTCGCGGGCCCGCTCGGCGGCCGGTTCGGGCAGCGGCACGGCGGAGAGCAGCGCTCTGGTGTACGGGTGGGCGGGGTTGCCGTACACCTGGTGCCGCTCGCCGATCTCGACGATCCGGCCGAGGTACATCACCGCGACCCGGTGACTGATGTGCCTGACCACGGCCAGGTCGTGCGCGATGAAGACGTACGCCACGCCGAGTTCGCGCTGCAGCCGTTCCAGCAGGCCGACGATCTGGGCCTGGATGGAGACGTCGAGCGCGGACACCGGCTCGTCGGCGACGACCAGTTCGGGCCGGGTGGCCAGTGCGCGGGCGATGCCGATCCGCTGGGCCTGGCCGCCGGAGAACTGGTGCGGATAGCGGTCCAGGTGCTCGGGCGCGAGGCCCACCAGGCCGACCAGGTCGCGGACCTCCCGGCGGATGGCCTGCGCCGACTCCCCCTGTGCCCGCAGTGGTGCGGCGATGATCTGCCGGACGGTCTGCCGGGGGTTCAGCGAGGCGAACGGGTCCTGGAAGATCATCTGCAACTTGCTGCGCAGCGGCCGCAGTTCGCGCTGCCCGGTGCGGGTGATGTCCCGCCCCCGGAAGGCGACCCGGCCGGCCGTCGGGTCGAGCAGCCGGACCAGCATGCGCCCGGTGGTGGACTTCCCACAACCCGATTCGCCGACCAGTCCGAGCGTCTCGCCGGGGTGCACGTCGAAGCTGACTCCGTCCACGGCCCGGACGCCGGCTCGCCGGCGCAGCGAGCCGCGTGGAACGGGGAAGGTCATGCCGAGGTCCCTGACCTCCAGCAGGGCCTCTGGCGGCCCGGGGTGGGACGGGGCAGTGCTCATCAGGTCGTCACCTCGTCGAGTGCGCAGGCGTTGTGGTGGCCCTCGGCGACGACGCGCAAGCGCGGCCGGTCCGCCGTGCACAGCGGCGACCTGCGTTCGGCGTACACCGCGCAGCGGGGGTGGAAGGCGCAGCCGGGCGGTGGGGCGAGCGGGGAGGGCGGGCTGCCGGGGATGGCGCGCAGCGGCTCCCCCTCGGGCGCGTCCAGCCGGGGCAGCGAGTCGAGCAGGCCGCGGGTGTAGGGGTGCCGGGGCGCGGTGAACAGCCGGTCGGCGGGGGCCTGTTCGGCTGCCGAGCCGCCGTACATCACCAGTACCTCGTCGGCGATCCGGGCGATCACGCCCAGGTCGTGGGTGATCAGGACCAGACCGAGCCCGCGCGCCTGCTGCTGTCCGGCCAGCAGGTCGAGCACCTGGGCCTGGACGGTGACGTCGAGGGCGGTGGTCGGCTCGTCGGCGATGATCAGGTCGGGTTCGCAGGAGAGCGCGAGTGCGATCATCGCCCGCTGGCGCATGCCGCCGGAGAACTGGTGCGGGTGTTCCCGCGCCCGGCGGGCCGGGTCGGGGATCCCGACGTCGCCCAGTACCTCCACCGCGCGGGCCCGGGCGGCCTTCCGGCTGCCGCCGTGGTGCTCGCGGTACGCCTCGGCGATCTGGTCGCCGATGGTGAAGTACGGGTGCAGTGCGGTGAGCGCGTCCTGGAAGACCATGGCGATCCGCCGTCCGCGCAGCCTGCGCACGCTCTCCTCGGGCGCGCCGATCAGTTCGGTGCCGTCGAAGCGGACGGAACCGGTGACCGTGGCACCCCGGTGCAGTCCCATCACGGCCAGCGAGGTGACGGACTTGCCCGACCCGGACTCCCCGACGATCCCGAGCGTCCGCCCCCGTTCGACGGTGAGGTCGACGCCCCGCACCACCCGTACCGGGCCCTCGGCGGTGTCGAACTCCACTGCCAGGTCCCTGACTTCCAGAAGACTCACGTCAGCCTCGCCCTCGGGTCGATCCAGGCGTAGACGAGGTCCACGACCAGGTTGGAGGTCACGATGAAGAAGGAGGCGAGCAGCGTGATCCCCATGATCACCGGCTGGTCGGCCTTGTTGAGCGAGTCCGCGAAGAGCTTGCCGACCCCGGGGAGGCTGAACAGCGACTCGGTGATCAGCGCTCCGGCCAGCAGTCCGCCGAGGTCCATGCCGAGCATGGTCGCGACCGGTGTGAGCGCGGGTCGCAGCCCGTGCCGGCCGACCACCCGCCGCTCCCGCAGCCCCTTGGCCCTGGCGGTCCTGACGTACGGCTCGGCCATCGTCTCGATCACCGAGTTCCTGGTCATCCGGGCGTAGATGGCGGCGAACGTCAGCGCCAGCGTGATCCACGGCAGGATCAGGTTGCGGATCCAGCCCACCGGGTCCTCGCCGAACGCGATGTACCGGGGGTAGGGCATCAGCCCGAGCACGGTGACCACCACGTACAGCAGGAGCATCGCCGTGAAGTACACCGGCAGCGCGGCGATTCCGATGGTGGCGACCATCACCGTCCGGTCCACCCAGGTGTTGCGGCGCAGTGCGGAGAGCAGGCCCGCCGAGAGGCCGAGCAGCAGCCAGAGCACGGCCGCGCCGAGGGCGAGCGAGGCGCTGGCCGGCAGCCGGTCGAGCATCAGGTTCCAGACCGGCTGCCCGCTCTGGAAGGAGTAACCGAAGCACGGGAACCCGCAGTGCACGGCGTACTGACCGCTGCCGAGCGTCTGCCCGGCGAAGATCCCGAGCACGTACCGGCCGAACTGGACGGCCAACGGGTCGTCCAGCCCCATCTGCTGACGGACCATCACGATCCGGTCGGCCGAGCAGTCCTTGCCGCAGAACTGCGCGGCCGGGTCGCTGGGCAGCAGGTAGAAGACGGCGAAGGTGAGCGCGCAGATCACCAGCAGGGTGCCGGCGATGCCGAGCAGGCGCCGCAGCAGGAAGCCCGTCATGCCGCCCCGCCCTTCGGGTCGAGGGCGTCGCGCAGTGCGTCGCCGAGCAGGGTGAAGGCGAGCACGATCAGGAACAGGCAGGCGCTGGGGAGGACGAAGAACATCGGGTCGGCCTTGTAGTAGAGCACCGAGTCCGAGATCATCTGGCCCCAACTCGGCGTCGGCGGGCGGACTCCCACCCCGAGGAAGGTGAGCGCCGCCTCCGTCCCGATCAGGCCGGGGATGGCCAGCGTGACGTACACGACGATGGTGCCGGTGAGGTTGGGCAGGATCTCGGTGAGCAGGATCCGGCTGCTGGAGGTGCCGCAGGCGCGGGCCGCCTCGACGTACTCGCGGTGTCTGAGCGAGAGCGTCTGGCCGCGGACCACCCGGGCGATGTACGGCCAGCCGAAGGCGCCCAGCACCCCGATCAGCAGCAGGACGCGGTTGACGTCGCGGGCCACCGAGAGCAGCGCGATCATGAAGATCAGGCTGGGGAAGGACATCATCACGTCCATGAACCGGCTGATCACGGTGTCGGTCCGGCCGCCGAAGTACCCGGCGGTGGCACCGAGCGCGACGCCGATCAGGGTGATCAGCAGCGCGGCACTGAGGGCCACCAGCAGGCTGATCCGGGCGCCGTAGAGCAGCCGGGCGAAGATGTCGCGGCCGAGCATCGGTTCGACGCCGAGCCAGTGCTGCGGGCTCATGCCGCCGAGGGAGCCCCTGGGGAGGCCGCCGAGGTAGGAGTCGACCGCCCGCTTGTCGGTGTCGGCGGGGCCGTGGCCGCTGATCGCGGTGAGGACGGGGGCGAGCAGCGCCGCCAGGACGAAGAAGACGATGATGCCGAGTCCGGCCAGCGCGACCTTGCGGCGGCGCAGCCGCTGCCAGGCCAGGCGCGCGGGCGAGGCGGGGGCCTCGGCCGCTGCGGCGTCGGTGCCTGCGGCGTCGGTGGCCGTGGCCGTGGCTTCGGCAGCCGTGGCTTCGGTGACTGCGACTGCGGCAGCCGCTGTCCGGGCCGCTGCGGCGTCGGCGCCTGCGGCGCCGGTGGCCGTGGCTTCGGCGGCTGCGGCCGGGTGGCCGGCGGAGCGGCCGCGTGGCGTGGGCGGAGCGTTCATGGCGTCGGCTCCTGACTACTTGACGGACTTCAGGCCGATGACGGCGTAGTCGAGCTGCCCGGACCAGACGGGATGGGCGAACGCCCCGGCGATGTTGGAGCCGACCAGTACCGGCTTCTTCTGCCAGACCAGCGGGACGGCGGGCGACTTGTCCATGATCTTCGCGTCCAGGGCGAGCCAGGCCTGGTCCGCCTGCTTCAGGTCGGTGAGGGTGGCGATCCGGTCGAGTTCGGCGTTGACCCCGGGGTCGTCGAAGCGGGTGATGTCGCCCTGGTTGCCCTTGTCCTTGATGGTCCGCCCGTCGAAGATCATCGGCAGGAAGGTGGCGGCCGACGGGCAGTCGGGGCACCAGCCGCCGATCGACAGGCCGGGCTGCTTGTCCTTGTCGCCGACGATCGAGGCGACGGCGGTCGGGTCCACGGTGGTGATGGTGACGTTGATGCCGAGCTTCTTCAGGGCCGCCTGGATCGCCTCGGCCTGCTGCCGGCCGCCGGTGGAGGTGAGCAGCTCGGTCGAGAAGCCGTTGCCGAACCCGGCCTCGGTGAGCAGCGACTTGGCCTTCGCCTGGTCCCCGGCGGGCGGGATCCTGAAGTGGTCCACCGGTGTCCCCCCGGTCAGCGCCGGGGGCAGGTAGGTGGTGGCGACGTCGGTGAACGCCGGGCCGCCCATGGTGTCGGCGAAGGCCTCCTTGTCCACCGCGTACTGCATGGCGAGCCGGACCTCGGCGTTGTCGAACGGCGCCTTGGTGGTGTTCATGTCCAGCTTGGTGGTGCACCCGGCGTTCTCGCTGACCAGTCGCTTCTTGACGGCCGGAGCGGTCAGCACGTCACTGATCTTGGCGGGCACCAGGTCGATGTAGGAGACGGCGTCGCGGTCGTCGCCCTGGTCGGCGATCAGCCGGTCGGCGACTCCGGTGCCCTTGAGGGTCTGGTCCACCACGATCCGGTCCGGGTACGCCTTGCGGACCGGGTCGGTCTTCTCGTCCCAGTAGGTGTTGCGGACCAGCACCATGCGCTTGCCCCGGTCGTACGACTCGATCTTGTACGGGCCGGAGGAGACCGGGTGGTTGCTGTAGTTGACGCCGGTCTCCTTCGCCCGGGGGACGGGCGCGAAGGTCGGCAGGGTGACGGTGTAGCCGAACTCGGCGACCGGGCGCTTGAGGTGGAAGACGATGGTCTTGTCGTCGGGCACCTCGATCGCCTCCTTGCCCAGGCGTTCGCCCTTCAGCGGACCCTGGTAGCCGGCCGGGGCGTTGAGGTAGACCCGCGCGTAGTCGGGGCCGCCGGGGAGCTCGGGGGAGAACGAGCGCTCGACGTTGTACTTGATGTCATCGGCGACGATCGGGGTGCCGTCCTCGTACTTGAGGCCGTCCTTGAGGTGGAAGGTCCAGGTCCTGGCGCCGTCGCTGGGGGTGCCGAGGTCGGTGGCGAGGTCCGGTTCGATCTTCAGGCCCTCGGCTCCGGGCGCCGCCTTGAAGGTGGTGAGCGTGCGGTAGAGCATCCGCACGCCGACGTCCATGACCGGCATGGTCCAGTTACGGGCGGGGTCGAGCTGGTCGAAGTCCACGTTGGACAGGACGTCGAGCGTCCCGCCCCTGACCGGCGTACCGCCGATGATGCCGTCGCCCTCGGTGGTGACGCCCTGTCGGCCCTCGTCCGCTCCACCACCGGTGCCGGTACTGCTGCACGCCCCGAGGCCGAGGGTGAGTGCCGCCGCGATCGCCGCCGCGAGGGCGGTATGGGTACGCCTGGTCATGTGCAACTCCGCAGTGGGGGGCCGTCGTTGCGGCCTGATTGACCCCGGCGGCTGGTCCGGGGCCACCCTCGGAGGCGACCGTTGGGTCTGGCAGCTCCGGGATGTGACCCGTAACATAGTAATGTGAAATTGCACAGGCAAGAGGCTGTTCGGCCCGTTACCGAGCCGTGTCCTGACTGTCTGTCAACTCATCGTCCGTGCAGGCCAATCTCCGCAGTTCAGAAGGGATCGCCGCGGTGACCACCGACCAACGGCCCAACACCGGCAGCCACGACCTCCCCGTCACCCCCGCCCTCGACGCCTTCATGGGCACCGGCTGGGCCGCGACACCGCTCCCCGCCGACCGGAGAGCGGCCGGACACCACCTCACCCCGGGCCGCCGCGCCCGGCTCGCCGCCGCCTTCCCCGGTGAGCGACTGATCGTCCCCGCAGGGCAGTTGAAGGTGCGCAGCAACGACTGCGACTACCGCTTCCGCCCGCACAGCGCCTACGCCTGGCTCACCGGCCTGACCGGCGAGGACCAGGTCGGGCACGTCCTGGTCCTCGAAGCCGACGGCGAGGCCGTGCTCTACCTGCGCCCGCGCTCCCCGCGCGGCGGCCCCGGCCCGTACGGCACCGAGTTCTACCGCGACCGCCGCTACGGGGAGTTCTGGGTCGGCCGCCGCCCCGACCTGGCCGAGGCCGAGCAGCTCACCGGCATCCGCACCGCCCACCTGGACGACCTCGCCAAGCTGCTGGCGGACGGACGGCCGAGGACCCGCCTGCTCGCCGGGGTCGATCCGCAGCTGGACACGGCCCTCGGCCGTCCCGCGGGCCCCGAGGACGCCGCGCTCGCGGCCACCCTCTCCGAACTGCGCCTGGTCAAGGACCAGTGGGAGGTCCAGCAGCTCCAGCTCTCCGTCGACCACACCACCAGCGGCTTCGAGGACGTCGTCCGCGCCCTGCCCACCGCCCTGCGCCACGGCCGGGGCGAGCGGTGGCTGGAAGGAACGTTCAACCTGCGCGCCCGCGCCGAGGGCAACGGCACCGGCTACGACACCATCGTCGCCTCCGGCGCCCACGCCTGCGTCCTGCACTGGATCCGCAACGACGGCCCGCTGGACCCCACCCGGCTGCTGCTCCTGGACGCGGGTGTGGAGACCGACACCCTCTACACCGCCGACATCACCCGCACCCTCCCGCTCGGCGGCACCTTCTCCCCCGTCCAACGGGACGTCTACCAACTGGTCCTGGCCGCCCAGGACGCCGCCATCGCCACCCTCCGGCCCGGCGCCAGCTTCCGCGACTTCCACCGAGCCGGCATGCGGGTGATCGCCGAGGGGCTGGCCGAGTGGGGCGTCCTGCGGGTGTCCGCCGAGGAGGCCCTGCACGAGGACTCCGGCCTCTACCGCCGCTACACCCTCTGCAGCAGCGGCCACATGCTCGGCCTGGACGTCCACGACTGCGCGAAGGCCCGGGCCGAGACCTACCTCGACGGCGTCCTGGAGGAGGGCATGGTCCTCACCGTCGAACCCGGCCTCTACCTCCAGCCGGACGACGAAACCCTCCCGCTCGAACTGCGCGGCATCGGCGTCCGCATCGAGGACGACCTGGTGATCACCGCCGACGGCGCCCGCCTGATGTCCGGCGCCCTGCCCCGCACAGTGCCCGCCATCGAGGACTGGATGGGCAGCCTGCTCGCCTGACAACCGCCGGCCCCGGGCCGACCGGTACGGCCGGCCGGGGTGCCGCGGGCGACGGTGCCCCGGCCGTCCCGCGCGCGGGCTACCGCGCGCCCGCCGCCCGCGCCGCCGCCCACAGCTCCCGGGTGATCTGCGCCGCCGGACCGCTGCGGGCCAGGGCGTGGGCGGTACCGGCCCACAGGTGCATCCCGTCGAGGTCGGCACGGGCGGTGGCCGCGGCCCGCAACGGAAGCGTCAGGTGGTGGACCTCGGGATAGGCGGCCGGCGCGTACGGCTCGTGGCGGTCGATGAAGGCGTTGCGCAGACCGCGCGCCGGACGGCCGGTGAAGGCCCTGGTCACGACGGTCTCGGCGAAGCGCTCGTCCACCAGCGCCGCCCGGTACGCGGCGCCCGCACCGGACTCGTCGCTGCGCAGGAACGCCGTCCCCAGCTGCACCGCCACCGCACCGGCCGCCAGGGCGGCGGCGATCGCCGCGCCGTCGCCCAGCCCGCCGGCCGCGATCAGCCGCAGCCCGGTCTCGCTGCCCACCTGTGCCAGCAGTTCGAGCAGCGGCGTCTCCCCCGGCCGGGCGTCCGCCCGGTGGGTGGCCCGGTGACCGCCGGCCTCCGGGCCCTGCACGGCCAGCACGTCCAGGCCCGACTCGGCGGCCGCACGGGCTTCTTCGACCGAGGTCACGGTACCGACCTGGACGCTCCCCACCGCCCGCAGGGCCGCCGCCTCCGCCGCGCCCGGGAGCCCGAAGGTGTACGAGACCACCGGAACCGGGTCGGCCAGCAGGGCCTCGATCTTGGCGTCCCAGTCGTCCCGGTCGGGCGCGATCCGCTCGGGCAGCTCGACACCGAACCGCTCGGCCTCCGGGCGCAGCCGCTCCCGGTACGCCGCCACGGCCACCGGGTCGGACGGCCCGGCCGGCACGAACAGGTTCATCCCGAACGGACTGTCGCTCAACTCCCTCACCCGGCGCACCTGCTCGGCCATCGCCCCGGCCGTCAGGTACCCCGCCGCCAGGAATCCCAGCCCGCCGGCTCCGGCCACTGCCGCCACCAGCTCGGGCGTCGACGCCCCACCCGCCATCGGCGCAGCCACCACCGGAACCGCAAGCCGTCCCCACACAGTCGCCACCGCCACCGTCTCCCTCGCCCGACACGCGTGCCACCTCACCCTACGCGCGGCCCGCCCCGCCCCGAGTGGTCCCCGCACCGAACCGCCCGGGCCGCCCTCGACCGGCCGGACGGACCGGGCGGACCAGGCGGACCGGACGGATCAGGCCGGACGGATCAGGCCGCTCGACAGCCCCGCTGCGACGGCACTCGTACGGCTGTCGACCCCCAACTTGTCGTAGATGTGCACCAGATGAGTCTTGACCGTGGCCTCGCTGATGAACAGGCGCTTGGAGATCTGCCGGTTGGCCAGGCCCTCGGCGAGGAGCTGGAGGATCTCCGCCTCGCGCGGGGAGAGGGTCGGACGGCCGGCCCGGACCCGGCCGAGCAGCCGGGCGGCGACCGGCGGGGCGAGGACGGTCTCACCCCGCGCGGCCGCGTGGACGGCTACCGCCACCTCCTCCGGCGGGGCGTCCTTGAGCAGGTAGCCGGTGGCCCCGGCCTCGACGGCGGCGAGGATGTCGGCATCGGTGCTGTAGGTGGTCAGGATGAGGACGGCCGGCGGGTCGGGCAGCGCGGTGATCCGCCGGGTCGCCTCGACGCCGTGCATGCCGCTGCCCATCTGGAGGTCCATCAGCACCACGTCGGGACGGACCTCCAGGGACTCCAGCAGCCGCAGCGCCTCCGCCCCCTCGGCCGCCTCGCCCACGGCGGTCACCCCGGGCAGGTCGTCCACCATCGCGCGCAGCCCGCGCCGGACCACCGGGTGGTCGTCCACCAGCAGGACCCGGATCACCTCGTCACCTCCGCCCGCACGCCGCCCCGGTCGTCCCGCACGCTGCCCCGCACGCCGTCCCGGTCGTCCCGCACGCTGCCCCGGTCGCCGTACAGATCTCCCCGCGCGCCGTCCATGCCGCTCAGCACGCTCTCCGCCGTCCCGATCGCCTGCAGCGGCAGCGCGACGGCGACGGCGGTGCCCTCCCCCGGCGCCGACTCCACCGTCAGACTGCCGCCGAGCGCGGCGATCCGCTCGCGCATGCCGTGCAGGCCGAAGGTGGGCCGTCCGGCGTCGGGCCGGGAGTGCGGGTCGAAGCCGACCCCGTCGTCGAAGACGTCCAGGGTCACCTCGTCGTCGAGGTAGCTGAGGGTCACGGCGATCCGTCCCGCCGCCGCGTGCCGGACCGCGTTCGCCAGCGCCTCCTGGGTGAGCCGGAGCAGCGCCACCTCGGCCTCGACCGGCAGCGGGTACGGATCGCCGTCGAGGCGGAGTTCGGCGCCCGCGCCACCGGCCAGGCGGCGCAGCGCCTCGGTGAGGGTGGCGTCGTCGAGCGCGGGCGGGGTGAGCGCCTGCACGAAGCGGCGGGCCTCGGTGAGGTTGGCGGAGGCGGTCCGCCCGACCTCGCCGATCCGCTCGGCCGCGGTCGCGGTGTCACCGGGCAGCGCCGACTCCGCCGAGCGGGCCAGCAGCACGATGCTGGACAGGCCCTGCGCCAGCGTGTCGTGGATCTCCCTGGCCAGGCGCTGCCGTTCGGCGAGGCGCCCGGCCTCGCGCTGGCTGGCGGCGAGCTCGTCCCGGGCCCGGACCAGGTCGTCGATCAGCCGCTGCCGCTCCCGGCTCTCCCGGTAGAGCGCGGCGTACCCGTACGCGGTGAGCAGCGCGACGGCCACGCCGGCCAGCGGTCCGAGCACCTTGGCGGTGGTCAGCCCGCCGGCCGTGGTCGCCTGGGCCGCGATCACGATCCCGGTGAGCGCGGCGACGGCCGCCAGGGCCCAGCGAACGGGCATCAGGTGCAGGCAGACGAAGTACAGCGGGAACGCGAGGTAGCAGAACTCGGGGTGCAGCAGGGTGAGCACCACCCAGAGCAGCAGGACGGCGGCCGTCCAGGCGCCCGCCCACCACCGGGTCCGCCGCACCCGCTCGGCGACCCCGCCGGCGGCGTACACGGCGGCCAGCAGGACGGCGGTGGCCAGTCCCCACGTGCCGAGGCCCCCGGTGAACACGCCCCGGGCGGCCAGGACACCCAGAAGGGTGAAGAACAGCCCGTGCAGGGCGAGGTTCGTCAGCCGCAGGGCCGGGGTGTTGGCAGCATGGCCGGGCCCCTCCGGTGCTGGTGGCGGTGCGTCTTGGGTCACGCCTCCCGAGGGTACGGGGTGGGCCCGGGCGGCCCGTCCGCCGCGGCATCAACCGTTCGATGTATTTCGGGGTGCACCGCCCGCAGGGGGCGAGTCCCGTTCCTCTCCCCGATGCACCGGGCGGGTCCGCGCCGACAAGGTGGAGGCGTACTCACCCCCCAGCCCGGGAAGGTCCCCGTGTTCGTCGCACTGCGTGACATCCGCTTCGCCAAGGGCCGCTTCGCCTTGATGGGCGCGGTGGTGACCCTGATAACCACTCTGGTCGTCTTCCTCTACGGCCTGACCGGCGGGCTGGCCTCCGCGGCGTCCTCGGCCGTCGCCGGGCTCCCGGCCGACCGGATCGTGTTCGGTGCCCCGGCCGGTGCCGCGCCGACGGTGTCGTTCAGCAACAGCACCGTCTCGCCCGCCCAGGCCGCCGCCTTCGCGAGCGCACCCGGGGTGGTGTCGGCGCGGCCGCTCGGGCTGTCGATGACCCGGCTGACGACGAGCGCGGCGGCCGCCACGGTGAGCGTGCTGGGGGCGGACGCCGGGCTGCTGCCGCCGCTGAAGTCCGGCACGGCCCCGGCGGACGGCCAGCTGGCGGTGGGCAGCGAGACCGCGGCGCTCTACCACCTGGTGCTCGGCGGGCAGGTGCAGGTCGGCCCGGAGAAGCTGACCGTCTCGGCGATCACCGAGCAGCGCTCGTACTCGCACGCGCCGACGGTCTGGACCACCGTGCCCACCTGGGAGCGGCTGAGCGGCCAGAGCCGGCCGATCGCACTCGCCCTCAGCACCTCCTCCGGCGCCGATCCCGGCTCGCTGGACAGCGCCCAGGGGACGAAGACGGTGACGGTCGCCGACTCGCTGACCGGCATCAACGGCTTCGACGCCGAGCAGGGCAGCCTGCAGATGATCCAGGGCTTCCTGTTCGTGGTGAGCGCCCTGGTGGTCGGGGCGTTCTTCACGGTGTGGACGGTGCAGCGCAAGCCGGACATCGCCGTGCTCAAGGCGGTCGGCGCGAGCAGTGGCTACCTGGTGCGGGACGCGCTGGCGCAGGCGGCGGCGGTCCTGGTCGGCGGAGCGCTGCTGGGCGGGTCGGCCGGTGCGGTGGGCGGGGTGTTCGCCTCCGAGTCGGTGCCGTTCGACGTGAGCGTGCCGGGTGTGGCCGTGCCGGTGACGGTGATGGTGCTGCTCGGTCTGGTCGGTGCGGTGCTGGCGGTCCGCCGGATCACCGCCGTCGACCCGCTGGCCGCGCTCGGCGCCAACCGCTGAACCCGACCACCCGACCGACTGCCCGACCGGCTGCCCGGCTGCCCGGCTGCCCGGCTGCCCGGCAGCTCGTCCGTCCGCCAGACCGCCCGCCCAACCGCCAGACCGTCCGCCCGACCCACCTGGAGTGACCCTGATGACGCTCTCCGCCGTCCAGACCCGTACCGGCCTCGCGCTGCGCGAGGTGACCCTGACCTACCCCGACGGCGAGAGCCGGCTGACCGCGCTGGACCGGGTCACCCTGGAGGTCGCCCCGGGCGAGTTCACGGCCGTCGCCGGGCCCTCCGGCTCGGGCAAGTCCAGCCTGCTGGCGGTGGCGGCGACCCTGCTGCGCCCGGACAGCGGGCAGGTCCTGCTGGACGGCCAGGACGCGGGCGCACTGGCCGAGCGCGCCCGGACGGCGCTGCGCCGCGAGCGGCTGGGGATCGTCTTCCAGCAGTCCAACCTGCTGGCCTCGCTGACGGCGGTCGAACAACTGCTGGTCCTGGAGTCGGTCCGCGGCGGCCGCCCCGCGGCGGCCCGGCAGCGCGCCGAGGACCTGCTCGCCTCGGTCGGCCTGGACGGGGCCAAGCAGCAGCGCCGCCCGCACCAGCTCTCCGGCGGCGAGCGCCAGCGCGTCAACATCGCCCGCGCCCTGTTCGGTAGCCCCTCGGTGCTGCTGGTGGACGAGCCGACCTCGGCCCTCGACCACGAACGCGGCAGCCAGATCGTCGACCTGCTGGCCGAGATCACCCGCACCCACCGGACGGCGACCGTCATGGTCACCCACGACCGCGACCTGCTGGGCCGCGTCGACCGGGTGCTGGAGATGCAGGACGGCCGGCTGCGCTGAGCGGCGGCTACTTCTCGGGACCGAGGACGCTGTCCACGAACAGCGTCACCTCGGCGCCGATCGACTCCGGCAGCTCGAACGACTGGCCCGGGTGATGTACGGCACGGACTCGGTACTCGCCGTCGCGCGGGTCGGTGAGCACCATCACCCTGCGGTTCTTCCGGTCCGCGATCAGACACACCGGGACCCCGGCTCCGGCGTACGCGGCAGGCTTCTTCTTGAGATCGTCGCTCAGATTCGAGGAGGTGACCTCCAGAACCAGCCGGAAGATCGCGGGATCGTAGCAGTTGAACTCGACGAGATGGTCACGGAAATCCGCATCGACCACGGCAAGATCCGGGATCGCGTAGTCGGACGGACCCTCCGGCAGCCACAGCCCGACAGCCTGGAGCACCTTTGTCCGCTCGCCGTGGAGGCCTGCGGCCAGGAACGGGATCATGACATCGGTAAGAGCACTCGCATGAGAGCCACTGGCGGGCGGCGACACGGTGATCTCACTCCCGATGATCTCGACCCGATGCCCGGGAAACCGGTCGAGGATCGCGTCAGCGAGTTCGAGCAGCGTCGGCTCTGACGAGTGCGCTTCGTAGGGGTGCTCAACTGCTGCGGCGGACATGGATTCTCCCGGCTGCCGATGTCAAGTGCCATCATCGTAGAGCGCCGTCCGCCGACCGGCCCGAGGGCCGAGGACTCACCCGGACGGGTCAGCGCGTGCCGAGCCGGAGGGCCGGGCGCTGCTCGGCGGCCTCCGCCTGGCCGGCCGCCCAGAGCGAGCGGACGTGACCGAGGTGGTCGGCCATGCACTGCTCGGCGCCCTCGGCATCGCCGGAGATCATCAGGTCCAGGAGCTCCAGGTGCTCCTCGGCGGAGGAGACCAGCTCGCCGCGCTGGTCCAGCCGGGTCAGGCCGTAGAGGCGGGAGCGCTTGCGCAGGTCGCCGACGACCTCGACCAGCCGGGCGTTGCCGGCCAGGCCGAGCAGGTCGAGGTGGAAGCGGCGGTCGGCCTCCAGGTAGCCGATCAGGTCGTGCTCGCGGGCGGCCGCGACGATGGCCTCGGCCTCGGGCCGCAGGGCCTCCAGCTGTTCGGCGGTGGCGGTGCGGGTGACCCGGCCGACGGTGGGGACCTCGATCAGGGCGCGGATCTCGGTGAAGTCGTCCAGGTCGCCCTCGGTCAGCTCGGTGACCCGGAAGCCCTTGTTGCGGACGGCCTCCACCAGACCCTCGCGGGCGAGGTCCAGCATCGCCTCGCGCACCGGCGTCGCGGAGACGCCGAAGTCGGCGGCCAGCGCGGGAGCCGAGTAGACGACGCCGGGGCGCAGCTCACCGGAGATCAGTGCGGCCCGCAGGGCATGGGCGACCTGGTCGCGCAGCCGCTCCTGGACCGAGATGAGCGCGCGGGGCTTGAGGTCGGCCATGGTGTTCCTCCGGTGGTTTGCAGGAAACCATTGTACAATGTCACGTTACGTTGATCCTGGGACGCTCCCCCGCGCCAGGTGGGCCTCGTACTGCGCCGCCGCCACCGCGAGGTCCTGCCAGGCCATCCCCACGCCCTTGAAGAACCGTGGCCGGTCACCGGGCACAACTGCCGTGCCGTTCACCAGTTCTGACAGGTTAGCAAGTGGCTCGCCGGCCGTGACGGCCCCGGCGGCGAGCGGGATCACCAGATCGCCCGCCTCGCGCAGCGCGACGGCCCGCGCCTCCACGTAGCGCGCCGAGCGGACCACCAGGGCGGTGTCCACCTCCCTCGCGTCGGGCCGGTGCGAGCCGACGGCCGCGACCGCCGCGTGCGCAGGCACCAGGCGCCCGTCGAAGAGCGGACTGTGCGCGGTGGTGCAGCAGACCACCAGGTCGGCGTCGGCCACCGCCTCCGGGGTCCCGACCCGGGCGGTGAGGCCGAGCATCCGGGCGTGCGCGGCCAGCGCCTCGGCGGGGGCGGCGCTGCGGGCGACGACGGTGACCCCGGTCAGCGGGCGGACGGCGCGCAGCGCTTCCAGGTGCCCGTACGCCTGTGGCCCGGCGCCGAACAGCACCAGGTGTCCGGCCTCGGGCGCCGCGAGCCGTCGCATGGCCAGCGCGGTGACGGCGGGTGTGCGCAGGGCGGTGAGGGCGGCGCCGTCGAGCAGCGCGAGCGGTTGCAGGGTGGGACCGTCCAGCAGGAGGTAGCTGCCGGTGATCCGGGGCAGGCCGCGCCCGGGGTTGGTGGGGACGACACCGGCGGCCTTCACGCCCGCGTACCGGCCGTCGGCGGCCGGCATCAGCAGCAACTCGCCCGCCGGCAGGGGGACGTGGGCCCTGGGTGGGCAGAGTTCGGGGTTGAGCCCGCCGAGCAGGGCGTCCGCCAGGGCGGCGACGGCCTGCGCGGGCGTCAGGTCGAGCGGGAGCGTCGGGGTCACAGCAGGAAGCCCGTTCCGAGCGTGTCGTCCTCGTCGAGCAGGAAGCGGTGCTCGCCGGTGCGGTGGGTGGCGCCGGTGATCTCGGTGAGTACGCCGTCGCGGTGCGCACCGACCAGGCGGCCGGTGAAGACGGTGCCGATGACGGACTCGTGCCGCAGTTCCTCGCCGGCCGCCAGCCCGCCGTCGGCGGCGAGCAGGGCGAGCCGGGCGGAACTGCCGGAGCCGCACGGGGAACGGTCGACCTGGCCGTCGGCGAAGACGGTGACACTGCGCTGGTTCCGGCCCGCCGGGCCGTCGGGCAGTTCCTGGTACAGGGTCACCCCGTAGACGCCGGACAGCCGGGGGTCGACAGGGTGGCGGGCGGCGGGCTCCGCGGCGAGCGCGGCGCGGATCTCCCGCCCGGCCGCGGTGAGTTCGGGCAGTTGCGCGGCGACGACGTCGAGCCCGAGGTCGGCGGCGCGGACGGAGGCGTAGCAGGCGCCCGCGTGCACCAGGTCGACCGCGACCCGCCCGCGCGAGGTGGCCACCGGCAGCCCGCGGGCGGTGATCCGGGCCGGGACGTTGCGGAACGACACCGCGGTGGTCCGGCCGCCGCTGCGGTGGACGGCCGCGGTGACCCGGCCGGACGGGACGTCGATCCGGACCAGGGCGGTGCCGTCCTCGGGTGCGGCGACCAGTCCGCAGTCCACGGCCCAGGCGCCGAGCGCGATGGTCCCGTGGCCGCAGGCCGTCGAGTAGCCGTCCTTGTGCCAGAAGAGCACGCCGAGCTGGGCCCCGTCGTCGTCGGGCGGGACGAGGAAGCCCCCGTACATCCCGGCGTGGCCGCGCGGTTCACGGCTGAGCAGCTGCCGGATGCGCTCCAGTGCGCTCGGCCGCGGCGAGGTCGCACTGCCGCCCGCGCCGATCGCCACCGCCCGCCGCTCGGCGACCGAGTCCCCGGGGACGGGCGGCAGTCCGGCGCGGACGATCCGGAACGGCTCCCCGGCCGTGTGGTAGTCGACCGCCTCGACGACCACACGGCCGCCCGGCGGCGCCTGCCCGGCCGGGGCGCTCACCGCGCCGCCCCGGCCGGCAGCAATGTGACCGTACGGCTGGCGGTGAAGAAGTCCAGCACCGCCTGCCCCTGCTCCCGCGCTCCGTGGCTCGCCGACTTCGTGCCGCCGAACGGCAGGTGGAAGTCGACACCGCTGGACGGTGCGTTGACCCGGATCATGCCGGCGTCCAGCCGGTCGGCGGCGGCCAGGGCGGCGTCCAGGTCCCGGGTGTGCACCGAGGTGGCCAGGCTGTGCCGGGTGCCGTTGGCCAGCGCGACCGCCTCGTCCAGGTCGGCGGCGGGCAGCAGGACGGCCACCGGCCCGAAGAACTCCTCGGCCAGCAGCGGGTGTTCGGCCGGAACTCCGGCGAGCAGGGTCGGTTCGACGAACCAGCCGGGGCGGTCCACCCGAGCGCCGCCGGTCAGCACCTCGGCCCCGGCCGCCCGGGCGGAGTCGATCGCGCCGGTCAGCCTGGCCAGCGCGGCCTCGCTGATCACCGGCCCGCAGACCGTCGCCGGATCGCCCGGATCACCGGCCGGGGTGGCGCCCAGCGCCTTGACCAGGGCCTCGGCCAGCGGCTCGTACGCGGTGCCGACGGCGATCACCCGGCTGGTGGCGGTGCACTTCTGGCCCGCGTAGCCGGCGATGGCGGCGGCGAGGTGGGCAGCAGCCTGACCGAGGTCCGCGTCGGGCAGGACGACGGCCGCGTTCAGACCGCCCATCTCCGCCTGGACGGGGATGCCACGCCCGGTGGCGGCCGCGACCACGGCCTGCCCGACCGCGGTCGACCCGGTGAAGGAGACCACATCGGCCGCCGCGACCAGCGCACCGCCCTCCGCCGCGCCGCCGGGCACGACCGTCAGCACGCTCTCCGGCAGGCCGGCCAGTTCCGCCAGGCGCAGCGCGCAGGCCGTGCCCTCCGGTGCGGGCTTGAGCACCACCGTGTTGCCGACGGCCAGCGCGGGCGCGGCCTTCCAGGTGGGAATGGCCAGCGGGAAGTTCCACGGGGTGATCAGCCCGGCCACCCCGTACGGACGGCGCCGGGTGAGCAACAGCCCCTCCCCGGCCGCCGGTTCGTGCGCGGCGCCCGAAGGCGCGTACGGGGCCTGGGCGTAGTAGCGCCAGATCGCGGCGGTCCTGGCGACCTCGCCCCTGGCCTCGGCGAGCGGCTTGCCGACCTCCCGGACGATCAGCGCGGCCAGCTCGTCGGCGTGCGCCTCGACCGCCCCGGCGGCATGGGTGAGGGCGGCCGACCGCGCGGCCGACCCGGCGGCCCGCCACGCGGGCTGGGCCGCGCGCGCCCGCTCGACGGCGGCGGCGGCGCCGGCCGCCCCCACCGTCTCGACGCGGACCACCAGGTCGCCCGGATCAGCGGGGTTGTGGGAACTGACTGTCACAACAGAGCCTTCCACTAGTACTGGAGGTCGCCCCTCGGGGCGCGGGGGACCGCACACCGCCCCGGCCGGCCGCCCGTCACCCGCGGCCCGATCGTCTGCCCGGCCGCGGGGCGGCCCGTGGCCCCCAAGGGAGTTCAGAGCAGGAACCCCGCCGGAAACGGGTCGCTCGGATCGAGGAAGTACTGCGCGGTGCCGGTGATCCAGGCCCGCCCCGTGACGGTCGGGACGACGGCGGGACGGCCCGCCACCTCGGTCTCCTCGACCAGGCGTCCGGTGAAGCGGGTGCCGATGAAGGACTCGTTGACGAAGTCCCGGCCGAGCGGGAGTTCACCGCGGGCGTGCAGCTGGGCCATCCGCGCCGAGGTGCCGGTGCCGCACGGCGAGCGGTCGAACCACCCGGGGTGGATGGCCATCGCGTGCCGTGAGCGCTCGGCATTCGAACCGGGCGCGAGCAACTGCACGTGGTGGCAGCCGTGGATCCCCGGGTCCTCGGGGTGCACCGGCCGGTCGTCGCCCGCGTTGACGGCGGCCATCACCGCGAGCCCGGCGTCCAGGATCTCCTGCTTGCGGGCCCGCTCGAACGGCAGCCCGAGCTCGGCGAGCGGCAGGATGGCGTAGAAGTTGCCACCGTACGCGAGGTCGTACGCCACCGTGCCGTAGCCGGGCACGTCCACCTTCCGCCCCAGCGCCACCGAGAACGACGGGACGTTGCGGATGGTGACCGCCGTCGCGACCCCGTCCCGCACCTGGACCTCGGCCTCCACCAAGCCGGCCGGGGTGTCGAGGCGGACGGTGGTGACCGGCTCCACCACCGGCACCATTCCCGTCTCGACCAGCACGGTGGCCACCCCGATGGTGCCGTGCCCGCACATCGGCAGCAGCCCCGAGACCTCGATGTAGAGCACCCCGAAGTCGGCGTCCGGCCGGGTGGGCGGCTGCAGGATCGCGCCGCTCATCGCGGCGTGGCCGCGCGGCTCGTACATCAGCAGGGTCCGGAAGTGGTCCAGGTGCTGCTGGAAGTGGATCCGGCGTTCGGCCATGGTGGCGCCGGGGATGGTGCCGAACCCACCGGTGATCACCCGGGTCGGCATGCCCTCGGTGTGCGAGTCGACGGCATGGAAGACGTGGCGGCTGCGCATTCGGTGCTCCCTTCACATCACGGCTGACGGCGCGTCAGTTCAGGCCCTCGGCGACGGCCTTCTCGGTCGCGGCCCGGACGGCCGCCTCGATCTCCGGCGCCAGCGGCAGGCGCGGCGGACGGGTGCGGCCGCCGGGGCGTCCGACGATGTCCATGGACAGCTTGATGGCCTGGACGAACTCGGTCCTGGAGTCCCAGCGCAGCAGCGGGTGCAGTGCCCGGTAGAGCGGCAGGGCGGCCGCCAGGTCACCGGCGACGGCGGCCCGGAACAGTCGGGCGCTCGCCTGCGGCAGCGCGTTCGGGTAGCCGGCGATCCAGCCGACGGCACCGGCCAGCGCCAGCTCCAGCAGCACGTCGTCGGCGCCGATCAGCAGGTCCAGGCCGGGCGCCAGCTCGGCGATCTCGTACGCCCGGCGGACGTCGCCGCTGAACTCCTTGACCGCCACGATCGAGCCCTCGCCGTGCAGCCGGGCGAGCAGTTCGGGGACCAGGTCCACCTTGGTGTCGTACGGGTTGTTGTAGGCCACGACCGGCACACCGACCCGCGCCACCTCGGCGTAGTGGGCGCGCACGGCGTCCGCTTCGGCACGGAAGGCGTTCGGCGGCAGCAGCAGGACCGAACCCGCGCCGGCCTCGGCGGCCTGCTCGGCCCAGCGGCACGACTCGGCACTGCCGTACGCGGCAACGCCGGGCATCACCCGCGAGCCGTCGCCCGCCGCCTCGACGGCGGTGGTGACCACACGGGCGCGCTCCTGGTCGGTGAGGGTCTGGTACTCGCCGAGCGATCCGTTGGGGACGACACCGTCGCAGCCGGAGTCGATCAGCCAGCGGACGTGCTCGGCGTAGGCGTCGTAGTCGACGGAGAGGTCTTCGCGCAGCGGCAGGGCGGTGGCGACCATGATGCCGCGCCAGGGACGGGCGGGCTCGTGCAGTGCGAGAGACACGGGGCAACAGCTCCCTAGTAGTGAGGTGTGACATTTTATATGCGGCCCAAGTTGGTCACAAGGGCTTTCGTGCAGGCGGTCGGGGCCTCGGGGACGAGGACCTGCGCGCGTCGGCCGTGCACGGCGGCATCGAGCGCCCCGCCCGCCGGCTCCCGGCCGGACGGGGCACCCGGGGCTCAGGACGGTTCGAGGCCGGCCAGCTGCGAGAGCGGCACCGGACAGGCCAGCGGACGGCTGTCCGCCCGAGCCGGACCGCCCCCCGACAGACAGGCCACCGCGGGTCCGCACATCCGGCCCTGGCACCAGCCCATCCCGGCCCTGGTGAGCAGCTTGACGGTACGGGCGTCCGTCGCACCGAGCTCCGTCACCGCCTCCCGGATCCGCGCGGCCGGCACCTCCTCGCAGCGGCACACCTCGGTGTCGGGGCGCAGCCACTGCGGCCAGCCGGGACCCGGCCGGTGCGCGGCCGCCATCAGCTCGGCGAACGCCCGCCGGCGCCGCCGGAAGGCCCGCAGTGCGGCCGGCACCGGTCGGCCGGCGATCACCATCGCCGCCGACTCTCCCTCGGCGACGGCCAGATCGGCACCTCCGACGCCGCAGGTCTCACCGGCCGCCCACAGTCCGGGCAGGCTGGTCCGCAGTCCGTCGTCCACGGCCAGCGCGACCGTGCCGTCGGGGGCCGGGCGGGTCCTGGCACCGAGCTCGGTGGCCAGCTCGATCTGCGGCACCAGGCCGTGTCCGACCGCCAGCGCGTCGCAGGCGATCCGCCGCGCGGTGCCGGGGACCGGGCGCCAGTCGCGGTCCAGCCGGGCCACCGTCACGGCCGTCACCCGGTCGGTGCCGTGCGCCTCGACCACCGCGCTGCCACGCCGCAGCCGTACGCCGTGCCGGAGCAGGGTCACACCGTGCCCGGCGCCCTCGACCAGCTTCGCCGGGTTGACGGCCAGCGTGGACAGGCCCCGGGCGTAGTGCAGACAGTCGGTCGCCTCGACCACGGCGGGGACGTCGGCCCCGGCGCTCACCAGCGAGGAGGCGGCGGCCAGCAGCAGCGGGCCGCTGCCCGCCACCACGATCCGCCGGCCGGGCAGCACCAGGCCGGACTTCAGCATCGCCTGCGCACCGCCCGCCGTCACCACACCCGGCAGAGTCCAGCCGGGGAAGGGCAGTTGGCGCTCGTAGGCGCCGGTGGCGAGCAGCACCGACCGCGCCCGGACGACCGTGCGCCCGGCGGCTTCGGTCCGCTCCGGCCCGAGGGTGGCGTGCAGTCGCCAGGTCTCGCCGCGCTCCATCGTCCAGATGTGGTGGCCGGTCAGGTAGTCGAGGCGCCCTGCGTCGGTGTGCGCCTTGAGCCGGCCGGCGAGCCGGGTGAAGGCGGCCCAGCCGTGGTGCAGCCGCTCCGGCCGGGCAGCGCCCAGGCCGGGCGCCGGATGCCGGTAGTACTGCCCGCCGGGCCGGGGGCCCGCGTCCACCAGCGCACAGCGCAGCCCCAGCTCGGCGGCGGTCACGGCGGCGGCCAACCCGGCCGGCCCGGCCCCGACCACGGCCAGGTCGTAGACCTCGCCTCCCCCGGCCGGGCCCACCGGCCCGGACGACTGGGGGGACTCGGGCGACTCAGACTGCGAGGTCGGCACGGCCGTGGCCCTCCTGGGTGGTGACGATGTCGCCGGGCCGCGCGGGCAGCAGGCAGGTGCGCTGGTTGGGACGTCCGTTCACGGTGGCCAGACAGTCGAAGCAGACACCGATCCCGCAGAACGCCCCGCGCGGTCGGCCGCCGACCCGAGTGGTCCGCCAGGCCAGGATGCCCTGCGCCCAGAGCACGGCGGCAATGCTCCGGCCCGGGAGCGCGGGAAGCTCCCGACCGTCGAACTCGATGGTGTACGCGGCCGCCGGCTGCGCCCCGACCAACTCGGCAGGGGTCCGGTGCATGCTGCTTCCTCCACTCCTCGACGAGGTTCTCGACGGGCTACCCGAATCAGTCACGCCACTCCCCTTGCCCCGAACCCGAACCCCGCCCGGCCCTGGCGTCCGACCCCGGCCCTCGCCCCGACCGCCGCCCCGAAGCCGTCCCCGGTCCGGCCTCCTGCCCGTGCCCCGGTTCCGGCCCGGGGCCCGAACCCGTTCCCACTCCGGCCCCCTGCCCCGGCCCGCTGTCCGGCACCGCAGCGAAGCGGTCGGCCCGGAACGGGGTCAGGTCCAGCTCCGGCCGCTCGCCGACCAGCTGACGGCTGATCAGCAGCCCGGTGGCGGGCGCCAGTCCGATGCCCGCACCCTCGTGACCGCAGGCGTGGTAGAGACCGGGCAGCCGGGGGTCGGCCCCGATCGCGGGCAGGTGGTCCGGCAGGTACGGACGGAAGCCCCGGTACGCCCGCTGGACGGTGACCCCGGCGAGCACCGGGAACAGCGCGGCGGCCTGGCTCGCGAGCCTCCGCAGCACCTCGACCGAGAGCGTCCGGTCGAACCCGACCCGCTCCCGGCTGGCGCCGATCAGCACCGGCCCGGCCGGCGTCCCCTCGACCACGGCGGAGGTCTGCAGTCCGGCCGATCCGCTGGCGACGTCCGCGACGTAGTCGGCGGCGTACACCTTGTGCCGGACGATCCTCGGCAGCGGCTCGGTGACCAGGACGAAACCGCGCCTGGGCAGCACGGGCAGCGCCACCCCGGCGAGTTCGGCCAGTGCGCCGCCCCAGGTGCCGGCGGCGTTGACGACGGCGGGGGCGCCGATCCGCCCCCGGTCGGTGGTGACACCGAGCACGGATCCGTCGCGGCCGGTACGGACGGCGGTCACCGTCTCGCCCAGGCGCACCTCGGCCCCGGCCAGGCGGGCCGCCCGCAGCAGCCGGGCGGCCGCCAGGGCGGGCTGCACCTGGGCGTCCTGGGGGTAGTGGAAGCCGCCGGCCGACCCGGGAGCCAGGTGCGGCTCCAGCTCGTGCAGGCGGTCACCCGCGATCTCGTCCGCCGTGACTCCGGCAGCCCGCTGCGCGGCGGCGAAGGCGCGCAGCGCGTCCGCCTCGGGCTCGCCCGAGGCGACCACCAGGCCGCCCTTGGGCTCGTACTCGATCGCCTCGCCGAGCCCCTCCCCGGATTCGGCGAGCTCGCGCCAGAGCCGGGTGGAGAGCAGGGCGAGGTCGAGTTCGGGGCCCGGCCCCTTGTCCGAAACCAGCAGGTTGCCCTCGCCGGCGCCGGTGGTGCCGCCCGCGACCGGACCACGGTCGACCACGGCGACGGAGAGTCCGGCCAGCGTGGCGTAGTACGCGCAGGCGGCACCGACGACTCCGGCGCCGACCACCACGACGTCATGGGGGGATCTGGTGAGCACCTCAGTAATATGTCACATGGCTTACGCCTTGCCAAGGGTACGCAAAAACAACAGGCCGCGAACCGGACCCGGCCCGGGACCGGTCACCCCCAGCAGGAAACACGGCGGGGAGAACGGCAGGGAACCAGGA
>NZ_JBHJVK010000022.1:0-49798 GCF_042264695.1 Kitasatospora sp. NPDC056138
ATCGGTCGATCGGGCGGAACCCCGCCTCTCCAATGCCCACCAAGCGCTGGTGCGGGCCCCGCACAAACCGGGCCACCGCCCGATCGGATCCCCCGGAGCGATCCAACCCGCCACACGAGACGGGAGCCCGGTCGACCGGAAACAGCCCACCGCCGTCTCCCGCAGCTGCTCGTCCCGCCGGCACCCCGGCAGTCTCCTCTGCTTCCGCGCAGCGATCACCCGACAGACGTCGTACCCGCCCTCGACGCCGCGCACGGGCCTGACTGAGCAGATGACCCGGGTGCTCCGGGCTCGCCCGTCCCCCGAGGACGAACCGGCGACCCGGCTCATCGCGGCCGGGACGCGCGAGGCCGGCACCGCCGCCGGGAAGACTTCGGCGGTGCCACGCACGGATCGCGCCTGCGCGGAGGTCGGCGGGCCGCAGCACACCCGTCACCACGGCCTTGCCCCTGATTCCCCTGCCTCGTCGCAGAGTTCAGGATCACGCGAAGGCCGGACAGGCGGACGGCCGGGCGACCGTTCGGTCGCCCGGCCGTCCGGGGAATCCTCGCGGGTGCTCGTCCCGACGCCGGGTCCGAGGCCGGACGTCGGACGCCGAGTCGAGCGCCGGTGCCCCAACCCCGGCTTGCCGGAGGGGGTCCAGGTCTAGAGCGCGACGCCGAGCAGCGCGTCCACCGTCCGCGAGACCAGACCGGGCGCACCGATCTCGGTACCGCCGGTCTCGGCCTGCTGGGCGGCCCAGCGGTCGACGGCAGCCAGCGCGGCGGGCGCGTCCAGGTCGTCGGCGAGGGCAGCGCGGACCTCGGCGAGCAACGTCTCGGCCGACGGGCCGTCCGGGCGGGAGACCGCCGCGCGCCAGCGGGCGAGCCGCTCCACGGCGCCGTCCAGGTCCTCCTTGGACCACTCCCAGTCGCTGCGGTAGTGGTGCGCCAGCAGCGCCAGGCGGATCGCCGCCGGGTCGACGCCGTCACGACGGAGCACGGAGACGAACACCAGGTTGCCGCGCGACTTGGACATCTTGTGCCCGTCCAGGGCGACCATCCCGGCGTGCACGTAGGCACGGGCGTACGGGTGGCCGCCGGTCGCGACGTGGGCGTGCGAGGCGCCCATCTCGTGGTGCGGGAAGGAGAGGTCGCTGCCGCCGCCCTGGATGTCGAAGGACATCCCGAGGTACTGCAGGGCGATGGCCACGCACTCGATGTGCCAGCCGGGCCGGCCGTGGCCGAGCTCGGTGTCCCAGGCGGGCTCGCCCTCACGGGCCGCCAGCCAGAGCAGCGGGTCGAGGCGGTGCTTCTTGCCCGGGCGGTCCGGGTCGCCACCGCGCTCGGCGAAGACCGGCAGCATGGCCTCGCGGTCCAGCCCGGAGACCTCGCCGAAGTGCGGGTCGGACTCGACCGAGAAGTAGATGTCACCGTCCAGTTCGTACGCCGCGCCGCTCGCCAGCAGCTTCTTGACCAGCGGGACGATCCACGGGATCGACTCGACCGCGCCGATGTAGTGGGCCGGGGGGAGCATCCGCAGGGCGGTCATGTCCTCGCGGAACAGGGCGGTCTCGCGCTCGGCGAGGGCGGTCCAGTCCACGCCGGTGGCCACGGCCCGCTCCAGCAGCGGGTCGTCGACGTCGGTGACGTTCTGGACGTAGAGGACGTCGTGACCGGCGTCCTTCCACACCCGCTGCACCAGGTCGAACGTGGTGTAGGTGGCGGCGTGGCCCAGGTGGGTCGCGTCGTAGGGGGTAATGCCGCAGACGTAGATCCGGGCGGTGCCGTCCTGCGGCACGACCTCCCGGACCCCGCCCGTGGCGGTGTCGTGGATACGGAGCGGGAGCCCCTGACCAGGCAGGGCGGGAACCTCGGAGGCGGGCCAGGCATGCATGGAACCGACTCTAACCTTGCGATCATTTGAAAGGCTAACCAGTTACCAAGATCGGCCGGAATCCGCTTCCGATCGATCGGATTCGTTCATCTTCGCCGAAGTGCCCCAGGCGCCGCGAGAGCCACGGCCGGACCCCGGTCACCGTCGGCTGCTGGACCGGGGCGGACGGGACTGATGGGACGGACGAGACGGGGCAGGGCGGACGGGGAAGACGGGGCGGGGCGGAGCGGGGCGGACGAGCCGCACCGGAACCGGACGGCGGCCGCAGACCAGTGTCAGAGCCGCCGTCAGAGCCTCCGTCAGACCGGCGGCCAGGGAATCGACGGCCAGTCAGGAGAGGGCAGCGGATGCCGTGCCGTACGACGCAGCAGGGCCACCCGCTCGGCGGCGGCGGCCAGTTCGGCCGGAGTGAGGTGGGGGCGCAGGCGCTCGCCCAGGACGCCGTCCAGCGCGTCCGCAAGCCTGGCGAGGACATCGAGCGCCTCACCGGTCACGGGTTGCTCCGCCCATCCCCACAGCAGGGTGCGCAGTTTGCCGGGGACCGCGAAGGTGACCCCGTGGTCGATCCCGTAGAGCCGCCCGTCGGCTGCGGAGATCCAGTGGCCGCCCTTGCGGTCGGCGTTGTTGAGCACGGCGTCCAGCAGCGAGAGGCGGCGCAGCCGTTCGTCGTCCCGGTGCACCAGCAGCGCGGTCCGGCCGGGGCCGATCTCGGCCCGGACGATCGGCAGCCAGCCCGGTTCGTGGCCGGCCGGGTCCTGGAGTGCCAGCAGTTCCTCGGCCGCCGGGTCCGGCTCCACCCAGAGCTGGACCATGCCGGGGCCGTGCGGGCCGTCCCGCAGGACCGTCGGCGGTATCAGCCCCCAGCCGGTGGCCGCCGAGACCTCGTACGCGGCGACCTCGCGCCCGGCCAGCGTGCCGTCGGGGAAGTCCCAGAGCGGGCGTTCCCCGGCAACGGGCTTGTAGACGCAGGGAGCGGTCAGCCCGTCCAGGGTCGCGGTGCAGTACAGCACGGCGTTCGAGGCGTCGGTGAGCCGCCCGTGGACGGTGAGCACGCCCTCGCGCAGCAGGCGCAGAGCGGTCTCGGGGTCGGCCGCCAGGGCTGCACTCCCGGACGGGTCCGCCGACGGCACCGCATCCGCCGATGCCGTCGGCGACTGGTCCTCCTGCACGGGGGCCGGGTCGGCGTTCAGCGCCGGTAGCCGTTCGCGCGCGGGCACAGGTGCCCCTCCGGGTCGAGCGGGAGGTTGCAGAACGGGCAGGGCCTGCGGCCGGCCGCGACCAGGTCCAGGGCGCGCTTGGCGAAGACCCGGGCCATCGCCCCGGAGAGCCGCACCCGGAGCATGTCGGGGCCGTGCTCCTCGTCCTCGAAGAGCCGCTCGTCCGCCTCGTCGTCCTCCGACTCGGCCTCTTCCTCGGTCAGTGCCTGGGCCTCGACCACCAGGCACTCCTCCGCGCTGTCCCAGGCGAGCGCCATGGTGCCGACCCGGAACTCCTGCTCCAGCGGGAGGTCCAGCGGCGCGGTGTCGATCAGTTCGACCGGGGCGACGGCAGGGATCGACGCGGATCCTCCGCTGCGCCGCAGCGCCTCGTCCAGCACCTGCTCGACCCGCTCGGCGAGCGCCATGACCTGGGCCTTCTCCAGCAGCACGCTGGTGACCCGCCCCCGGGTGCTGGCCTGCAGGTAGAAGGCCCGCTGACCGGGCTGGCCGACGGTGCCGGCCACGAACCGCTCGGGCTGGTCGTAGAAGTAGACCTGACGGGGCACTCTCTCGCTCCGGGTTCAGATGGGTCAGTCATGGACTCTTGTGCCACCCTACGGCCTGTTCGCCCGCCCCGGTGGGTCAGGTACGGAGCAGTCCGTCAGGTGTCAGCCCGCTTCGCGGCGGGCCGCCCGGACCCCGTGGACGGGGGACGGCGGTGCGGTGCGGCCGGATCGGCTCGGACGCACCGGGCGGGGCCGCACGGACGGGTCGGGCAGGACGGGCAGGACGGGTGGCCTGGATCGGGGGTGCGACCTGGTGCGTCCGGTTCGGGCCGGTTCAGTTCGGGCCGGGTCGGACCAGGCCGGCTTCAGCCCGTGCCGGTCTCGCCCCCGACCACCGCGTCGCCGCTGGGGGCGTGGGCGCCGGGGCGCGGCGCCAGCGAGGCGAGGCTGCCGGTGTCACCGACCCGGAGCACGAAAGGGCGCCGCGGGGTGTAGCGGATCGCGGTGACCGAGCAGGGCTCGACGGAGATCCGCTGGAAGTGGTCCAGGTGCAGGCCCAGGGCGTCCGCGACCACGGCCTTGATCACGTCGCCGTGCGAACAGACCACCCAGACCGCCTCGGGGCCGTGCTCGGCGGCGATCTTCTCGTCCCACTCGCGGACGGCCGTCACGGTGCGGTGGCTGAGCTCGCGCAGCGACTCACCACCGGGGAAGGCGGCGGCCGCGGCATGGTCCTGCACGGTGCGCCAGAGCGGTTCCTTGGCCAGCTCGGCGAGCGGACGGCCGGTCCAGTCGCCGTAGTGGCACTCGCCGAGCCGCTCGTCCAGCGCGGCCGGCCCGAGCTCGGGACGGGTGGCCAGCAGCGGCTCCAGGGTCTGGCGGCAGCGCTCCAGCGGACTGCTCACCACCTGGGCCAGCGGGATCCCCGCCAACCGGGCCGCCAGCGCGTCGGCCTGGGTGCGTCCGGTGTCGTCCAGGTCCACTCCGGGGTTCCAACCGGCGAGAATCCCGGCGGTGTTGGCGGTGGAACGGCCGTGACGGACGAGCAGCAGGGTGGGCATGGGGCCCAGCCTACGGCCTGCGGCCCGGCACCGGAACGGCCGCCGGGCGGGCGACGGGCGGGCGGGCGGCAGGCGGGCGGGAGGCGGCGGGGCAACGGGCCCGCCGACTCCTCCGTGTCCGATATCCGGTGCTTGGCGTCCGGCTAGCGGTGCAGGCGCCGGACACCAGTGCCGGGGCCGGACACCAGTGCCGGATGTCCCGAAGGTGCGCGGGCCCCGGCGATCCCGGGTCCGATGGGCATCGGGCGGCCTCCGGTGGCCTCCGCGTCCGGGCCGGTGAGCGAGCGGTCCGCCACCACCGGTTCGTGAACGATCGCGGGTGCTGACGCCGTCCGCGCCGCGCAGGCGCGACAATGGCCTGATGATCGTCGACAGTGCCATCTACCGCGACGGCCGCCGAATCTCGGGGCCGTCGGACCTCTCCGATGCCCTCGCAGCCGCCAGGACGGCCGGGGACGGCTTCGTCTGGCTGGGTCTGTTCGAGCCCACGGCCGAGGACTTGGAACTGGTCGGCGCCGAGTTCGGCCTGCACCCGCTCGCCGTCGAGGATGCCGTGATGGCGCACCAGCGGCCCAAGCTGGAGCGGTACGAGGGCTCACTCTTCATGGTCTTCAAGACGATCGGCTACCACGCCGACGGCCGTGCCGTGAGCACCGGTGAGCTGATGCTCTTCGTCGGAGACTCCTATGTGGTGACGGTCCGCCACGGAACCGATCGCCCGCTGTCCGGCCTCCGGGCGGCACTGGAGAAGGAACAGGAGCTGCTCGCCCTGGGGCCGGTCGCCGTGCTCTACGCGATCGCGGACGCGGTGGTGGACGGCTACCTCGACATCGCCTACACCCTGCAGGCCGAGCTGGACGACCTGGAGGCCGAGGTCTTCGCACCCGGCCGCCCGCCGCAGGGCATCGCCGAGCGGATCTACGCCTTCAAACGTCAGGTGATGACCTTCCGTCGTGCCACCCTGCCGCTCCAGGAGCCGATGGTCCGTCTGGCGACCGGTGGCACCGACCGCGTCCCGCAGAGGCTCCAGCCGTACCTGCGCGACGTGGCCGACCACCTCTCCCGGGTCAACGAGATGGTCGAAGGCCTGGACCGGCTGCTCTCGGACATCCTCAACGCCAACCTCGCGCAGGTGAGCGTCCAGCAGAACGACGACATGCGGAAGATCTCGGCCTGGGCGGCACTGGCCGCCGTACCGACGCTGATCGCGGGCGTCTACGGCATGAACTTCACTGACATGCCCGAGCTGCACTGGCACTGGGGCTACCCGGCGGCGATCGCGGTGACGCTCGCGATCTGCCTGGTGCTGTACCGGATCTTCAAGCGCAGCGACTGGCTGTAGTCGTGCGCCGGGCTCGCCGCGAGCCGGCAGCAGGCCCGCAGCGAGCCGGCGTCAGGGACGGACCGGTACCACGATCGGCGCCGCGATCGGTGCCGCGATCGGTGCCGCGATCGGTGCCGATTCAGCGCTGATTCGGTCCTGCGTGGGGTCGGCAACCGGCAGTCGGCGCGGCGCGGCGGTCCGGGCCCTCGACCGGCACACCAGAGGTCGAGGGCCCGGCCGGCTCAGGCCAGTCCGGCCAGCTCCAGCGCCTCGACGCCTGCGCGGAGCGCGGCGATCCGCTCGTCCAGGGTGAACCCGGCAGGCGCCAGGGTCAGCGTGGTGACGCCGGCATCCGCGTAGGCCTGCATCCGGTCGGCGATCCGGGCGGTGGAGCCCAGCAGCGAGGTGGCGTCGATCAGGTCGTGCGGGACGGCGGCGGCGGCACCCGCGTAGTCCCTGGCCAGGTAGCGCTCCTGGACCTCGTCGGCGGCCTGCTCGTAGCCCATCCGCCGGGTGAGCTGGTTGTAGAAGTTCTTCTCCTTGCTGCCCATGCCGCCGATGTAGAGCGCGGCGTAGGAGCGCTGGGAGTCGGCGGCCGCCTTGACGTCGTCGCCGAGCGAGATGGCCACGGTCGGGCAGAGGTCGAAGCCGTCCAGGGTCTGTCCGGCCTTGGCCCGGCCGGCCTTGAGCGGCTCGACGGAGAGCGCGGCGTGCTCGGGCGCGAAGAAGATGCCGAGCCAGCCGTCGGCGATCTCGCCGGTCTGCTCCAGGTTCTTCGGACCGATCGCGGCGATGTACAGCGGGATGTGCTCACGCACCGGGTGCACCGTCAGCTTGATCGGCTTGCCCGGGCCGCCGGGCAGCGGAAGCGTCCAGTTCGCACCCTCGTGCACCAGCCGCTCGCGGGACATCGCCTTGCGGATGATCTCCACGTACTCCCGGGTGCGGGCCAGCGGCTTGTCGAACTTGACGCCGTACCAGCCTTCCGAGACCTGCGGCCCCGAGACGCCGAGGCCGAGCCGGAACCGTCCGCCGGAGAGGGTGTCCAGGGTGGCGGCCGTCATCGCGGTCATCGCGGGCGTACGGGCCGGGATCTGGAAGATCGCCGAGCCGACGTCGATCCGCTCGGTCTTCGCCGCGACATAGCTGAGCACGGTGGCGGCGTCGGAGCCGTACGCCTCGGCGGCCCAGCAGACCGAGTAACCGAGCCGGTCCGCCTCCCGGGCCACCGCGATGTTGTCGGCGTCCATGCCGAGTCCCCAGTAGCCGAGGTTGATGCCGAGTCGCATGGTGCCAAGCCCTTCAGTCGGTCCGGTCCGGTCGGTGCTCCGCCCGGCCGTTTCGTATGGCTGTCATTCGTACGGCCATGTGTTCGTAGGGCCGTACGTCTTCGTTTTGTCAGACCGCATTTCGTACTTCCGCACTTCATACGTCTGTACTTCGTACGTCTGTACTTCCGTACGTCCGCACTTCGTGCGGCAGCGTTCCGTACGGTCGACGCCTCGGGTCCTGCCGGTGCTCCGGTACCGCCCGCTGCCGTTGTGGGCGTTCCGGCCGTTCCGGCTGTTCCGGCTGGTACGCGTCCGTGTCGGCCGAGCGTAACCGGGTGGTCGCGGATCAGGCTACTGGCCGGTAGACGTGGGCTGCGTCACGCCCGGGCGACCCGGTCCCTGCGGGTCTGCCGGGCAGCCAGGGCCCCGGCCGCTACGCTCAGCCGACGGCAGGAAGAACCGTTCCCACCTGCGCATTTACCAGCTCAAGGAGGCTCCGCCCGATGGAAAAGCGTCACCTCGGCCGCACCGGGCTTCGGGTCTCCAGGCTCGGCCTCGGCACCATGACCTGGGCCAGGGACACCGACGAGCACGAGGCCGCCGAACAGCTCAAGGTCTTCGTCGACGCCGGGGGAACGCTGATCGACACCGCCGACGTGTACGCCGACGGCGGCGCCGAGTACCTGATCTCCCGGCTGACCGAGAGTCTCGTCCCCCGCTCCGACCTGGTCATCGCCACCAAAGCGGGCAGTGTCTCCGACTCCGACCGCCACCTCGACACCTCACGCGGCCGGATGCTCGCCGCCCTCGACGCCTCGCTGCGCCGGCTCGGCACCGACTACGTCGACCTGTGGCAGGTCCACGCGTACGACCCGGCCACTCCCACCGAGGAGACCCTGCACGCCCTCGACCTGGCCGTCAGCTCGGGCCGCGCCCGCTACGTCGGGGTCTCCAACTTCAGCGGCTGGCAGCTCGCCAAGGCCGCCACCTGGCAGCTCGGCCACCACGGGCGGGTACCACTGGCCGCCACCCAGATGGAGTACTCGCTGCTCCAGCGCGGCATCGAGCGCGAGGTGCTGCCCGCCGCCCTGGACGCCGGGGTCGGGGTCCTCGCCTCCTCACCGATCGGACGAGGCGTCCTCACCGGCAAGTACCGGCACGGCGTACCCCCCGAGTCGCGCGGCGCCTCCCCCTACCTCACCGGCTTCGTCCAGCCCTACCTCGGCGAACGGTCGCGGCGCATCGTGGACGCCCTCGCCACCGCCGCCGACGGCCTCGCCAGCAGCCCCCTCGCGGTCGCCCTGGCATGGGTCCGCGACCGACCCGGAGTGGCAAGCGCCCTGGTCGGCGCCCGCACCGCCGCACAGCTGACTACGGCGCTGTCGGTGGAGGCGCTTACGCTTCCGGGGGAGATTCGAGGCGCGCTGGACGATGTGTCGGCGCCACTACACCGTTACCCCGACCAGGGCTGGACGGAGCTGTGAGGAGCGATTGATGGGCGACGGGGACGTGGAGAACGGCCACGTGGAGAACAGCGCTCCCGGGCACCGCACGGAGGCCGTCGCGGCCCTTGCGGAGGCGATCCGCAACATCGGCCGCCAGGGCGAGACGGTGGCGGCCGGTCAGCACGACGCCTCGGCACCGGAAGCCCCCGCCGGGAACGCCGGCGCAGCCGTAGCCCTGGGCTCGGGTGAGGGCACGGCCCGGGGCACGGGCGGCGACCAGGGCCCGGTTTCCGGTGCTGGGGCCGGCATTGGAGCGGGCACCGGGGCCGGGAGCGAGGATGGGGCCGGGGCTAAGCCCGGCCCGGTGACGGACCGGCAGCACGCCGACGCCCTCCGAGCCGCTGCCGAGGTGCTGTCCGCCGGCGGTGCACCGAGCGCGCTGGCACCTGCCGCCGTCGCCGAGTTCGGCGAGGGCGCGGCGGAGGCACTGCGGACCGACCCCTGGGCGGTGCTCGCGCTGCCCGGCGTCCGGCCCGAGCACGCGGACGGCTTCGCACGCGGGCTGCTCGGCCAGGCCGCCGGCCCCGGCGACCGGCGCCGCGCGCAGGCGCTGGTGCCCTGGCTGCTGGAGCAGGCGGTGCTGCGCGGCCACTCCGCCGTCGACATCGGTGAGGTGGTCACCGGGCTGGAGAAGCTCGGCCTGCCCGATGCGGCCACCGCCCTCCAGGAGGTCGTGGTGGACGGCCGGGTGATGGCCTTTCAGGATGAGGTCCCGGGTAGCCGGCACACCACCACCTCGGACGAGGACGAGCCCCCGACGCGGACCCTGCTGGCCCTGGAGCGCCTGGCCCTGGCCGAGGAGAGCCTCGCCGACGGCCTCGTACGGATCATGTCCACGTTCGTCCCCGCCGAGGACGAGCCCCTGACCGAGCCCCTGACCGAGGACGAGTCCGAGGACACGGTCCAGGATGCGGCCGAGGACACGGAGACGGAGACGGAGGAGGCAGGCCCGGCCGCAACCGAGGCCGACGCGCCGTCTTCCACCGACAACCCGACCGCCGCCCCGGACGTTCCGGCCGAGGACTCCGACGCCGCCCGGCCTCAGGACGTCCGGACGCGCCCGCGTGCCGTCGGCCCGTCCGCCTGGGAGAGCGCCGCCACCGCTGCGCCGACCTCCTCGGCGGCCGCCCTGATCAGGGCCGTCGCGTCCGACCCACTGGTCCTGCACACCGGCGGCGAGGCCGCGCGTGCCGAACCCGCCGCGCTCCTGCACGCGGCGCACGGCCTCGGCCTGCGCGCCTGGGCCGCGACCTGGACGGACCAGGGGCGTGGCAGCCTCGTCGCGCTGCTGCCCGCCGCCGGGTCCACCGGTGGTGCCTCCGGCGCGGCCACCGCTGACTCCGGCAGTGCGGCCGCACACGTCGTCACCCTCGCCGACCTGCTGTCCGGCGCCGCCGGTCCGGGCCGCGCGGAGGACGGTTCGCTGGCGCTGGACGTCCTGATCGTCCTGGACGCCCCACTGCTCGACGTCGAACTGGCCGCCACCGTGTTGGAGGCCCTGGCCGACGGCACCCGGCTGGTTCTCAGCGGCGATCCGGGTCAGCTGTGGTCGGCCGGTCCCGGGCGGTTCTTCGCCGACCTGCTCGCGGCGAAGGCGTGCCCGGCCGTGGCGTCCCGGACGCCGGACTTCGGTCCGATCGGCGAGCTGGTCTCCGGCATCGGCATCGGCGAACTGCAGAACGTCGAGGCGCCGGAGAAGGAGGTGGTGATCGTCACCGCCAAGGACGGCGCCGAGGCCGTGCACCGGGCGATCCAGCTGCTCACCGACTCGATCCCGCGCGCGCTGGGCATCCCGGTCGAGCAGGTGGTCCTGCTGACCCCCGGCCACGGTGGCAGCGCGGGCACCCGTGCACTGAACGCCGCCGCCAAGGCCCGGCTCAACCCCGGCCCCGGCCGGTTCGGCGGCTTCGACCCGGGGGACCGCGTGGCGTACTCACCCGTCCCCGGCATCACCCGCCCGGCCCGGGTGGTGGACGGCGACGCGTCCGGTCTGCACCTCGAACTCTCCGACGGCACGCGGCTGACCGTCACCCCCGCCCAGGCCGCGAAGCTGCGCCACGGCTGGGCACTGACGGTGCACCAGGCGGTCGGCCGGCGCTGGCCCGGCGTGGTCGCCGTGCTGCCCGACGACGCGGCTGCCGGGCTGACCAGGCAGTGGGTGTACACCGCTTTCGGACGTGCCGAGCGGCACCTGTCCGTGGTCCACGCGGCAGCCCAGGCGCTCCCGCAGGCCGTCGCCGAGCGGCCGGCCCAGCCGCGCACCACCCGGCTCCGGGCGATCCTGGCCGAGCAGACCGGCGAGGTGTAGTCCCGGCCGGGCGTTCCACCGCCGCTCCCGGGTCTGCGGGGCCCTGGGAGTGCGGTGGACCCCCGGGAGTGCGGTGAACCCCCGGACTTCGACCGGCCCCTGGACGGGTACCGGTCACTGCGCCGCCCCGGGGCGCGGAGAGCTGCGCGAGAACCCTGCGCGTTCACAGGGAGTTGCTCGCGGAGTTCCCTGCGCCCCGGGGCGGCGCCGCATGGCTGCCCTTCGCGCCCCGGGTGGAGCGTCCCTGCGTGTGCGCCGGGGGCGGTGCAGGGGCAGCGAGGACGGCCCCAGGGTGGCGAGGGCGGTGCCGAAGGTCTCCCTCCGGCACCGCCCACCGTCGTCGGCCTGGCTCAGCCCTCGCCCTCGAAGGACTCCAGGTCGTCGTCGTAGACCTCGCTGACGTCGAAGCGGCAGATCAGCAGCTGCGGGTCCGCACCGTCGAAGGGTTCGGGCAGCCACTCCCCCGGGTCGGACGGCTCGGTCGCCGCGACCCAGAGCGTGGAGTCGCCCTCCTCCAGGCCGAACTCCTCGCAGCGGGCCGCGATTTCGTCCGGTTCGTACTCCCCGAAGAGCACGCCGATCGCCGCGTTGACGCCGCCGTCCTTGCCGCCCCCGGGGGTGAGGGTGCTGTCCACCCGCTCCGCCTGGGTGCGCAGCCGCTTCGCGTCGGCGATCAGGTAGTCGCGGCGGATCAGCACGCTGATCGCCTCGGGCTGGTCCGGGCCGGCGTAGCCGCCGGCGCTCTCGTCCCCGGGGACTTCGAAGGGAGTGACCTCGTCGTAGACCTCGTAGAGGATCTGGTCGTAGGCGATGGCCGCCGCTGCGAGCTCCTCGTAGGCGGTGACAACAGCGGGATCGTCCGCTGCTGCAGGGGCGGAGACCGCTTGCAGGTGGCGGTCGATGGCTGCCTTGACCGCCTCGGCGGCGGCGCGTACCTCGGCGATGGTGAGCTGCGCGGCATCAGACATGGTGCTGACGCTATCCCCCCGGAGCGACGACACGCACAGGGGATGTCGCCTACATCCGTGAATTCCCGGCAACTTACCCCCGGATGTCCGGTCCGGGTGGTTCTGTGACAGCCCTGACCGGCTGCCTCCGGACCGTCCCGGAGGCGGTCGGCACCCGGCCGGCGCCCACCGACCGGTCCGCTCGCCGGCCCGTCCGCCGTCCGTCGGTGGCCGGGTATTGCGCGGCTGGCCACGACTGCGCGCGTCCGTGCGGGCCCGTGCACACCTGCGGCGCACGCATCGCAGGAGCCCCGTCTGGGTATCTGGTCCGCAGCACGAAAACTGATTGCCTGTCAGCGCGGTTCACGACACCCTCGCTGGCAGCAGCCGCCCGGGCCCGGCCCGCAGGACCGGCCCGGTTGTCACAGGCAGGTCGTACCCTGGCCTCCATACGTTCCGCAGGAGGAGAGTTTTGACCCCACCCAAGCTGGTCCGGCAGCCCGAGTACGAGTACCAGTCGCTGCGCATGCCGCGTGGCACGTCCCGGAACGCGGCCCGGCAGTTGCTCACCGAGCACGCCGAGTACGGGAACTGGGAGTTGGACCGGCTGCGCCTGTTCCCGGACGGCAGCCGTACGGTACTGCTGCGCCGCCGGATCATCCGGCAGGTCCGGAGCTGGTAGCGGAGCGCGCCAGCGGTCAGCAGTCGGGGGCAGCAGTCAGCGGGAGTGGACCAGCAGGAGCAACTCGGTAGGTGCGGCTCAGCGGGTGCGCTGGGCGGGTTGATCGGAGCCTGTCGGCCTGCGGCTTCAGTGGATCGTCGGATGTCGGACGCCACCGCCACCCTCTGCGCACGACAGCGCGCCCGCAGCCGTGCGATGACGGCTGCGGGCGCGCTGTAGCGGCCCTCCGGACGGTCTTCGACCCCGAGGGCGGGGTCAGCGGGCCCCAGCGCGTGCGCGACGGTAGAGCACACCGCCCGCGAGCAGCAGCGCCACGCCGGCCGGCGCGATCAGCTCCAGCCCGGCCGCGCCGGTGGATGCCAGCTGCTCACGGCTCGGCGGGCTGACCAGCGACTGCTGGGGCGTCTGGGGCTGAGACACCGACACGGCCGGCGGGGTGTGGCCGCCCGTGTCGGTACCGCCCGGCGGAGTGCTGACCGGGGGCGTGCTGCGCGGCGGGACGTGGGTGGTCTCGCCGGGCGGGCAGTCCTCGCCGGGCGTGGGCTGCGGGTGGCTCGGCGGGGTGACCTCGGTCGCGCCGTGGTTGCCGCAGTCGTTGCCGAAGGCCGGGTTCCCGACGCCGATCACGTTGACCGAGTTCCCGCAGGCGTTCACCGGGATGCTGATCGGCGCCTGCGCACTGTTGCCGGAGATGACCCCCGGGGAGTTCTGCGCACCGCCCTGGGACGAGGCACCCGACCCCGCGTGCACGGGGCCGCCCGAGCCGGTCGGCGCGGCGTGGTCATCGCCCCTGCCGTGGTCACCGGCGCCGTCGGGGCCACCGTGGCCGCCGTGGCCGCTCGGGCTGTGCTCACCGGGCGCGATCTGCCCGCCGTGCCCGCCGTGTACAGCGCTTCCGCCGTGCACACCGCTCCCACCGTGGGACACGTTCCCGCAGTTGTTCCCCATCGCCGGGTTGAGCAGACCGACCACGTTGACCGTGTTGCCGCAGGCGTTGACGGGGATGTCCACGGGGGCCTGCACGCTGTTTCCGGAGCCCACCCCGGGCGAGTTGGCCGCGCCGCCGTGGGCTTCGGCACTTGCGTACGCGTAGCCCGCGGTGGAGGCCAGCACACTGCCGGTGGCCACGGCAGTGAGGATTCCTCTCTTGGCGACCTGTCGCATGTACTCCCCTGACTTCTGATTGTCGGAATTCCTGACGAAGCTGCTGCCCGTCTACGGGATAACGAGACATGACCGCAAAGGTTGAGCCGAACGGGGTTCGTTCACCCAATCGTGTTGCCTCGGATTGCAGACTGACCCGCAAGCCGGATAAGCAGGAACGCGCCCCCGGGCGGAGCCATCCGCCGCCCGGGGGCGCATCGATCAGTGAACCGGCTCGACCGACGACGCGTGCGCCGGTACCGCGCGCAACACCACCTGCGCCGCTACCGCTCGTACCGCCACCGCGTGAGCCGTCACCGCTCCATGGGAGCTGCCCGGCGGGCCGCTCAGAAGTTCTGGCAGTTGTTGCCGAAAGCCGGGTTCAGCAGACCGATCACGCTGATCGTGTTGCCGCACAGGTTGACCGGCACGTGCACCGGGACCTGGACGTTGTTGCCCGACAGCACGCCCGGGGAGTTGACCGCAGCGCCGTCGGCCTGCGCACCGCCGTGAGCGGAGGCGACACCGGCGCCGGCCAGCGCCAGACCACCCGCAGCGGCGACAACGGCAACGATCTTCTTGACCTTCATGGTTCCTCCTGGCCGACCCCGGGTCGTCTCCGGGGCGGCTCGTGTCGATTCGTCATTCCACAGCCCGTTTCCGTGCTGCCATATGGGTGAACGACGGTGTGGCAAACGGGGTACGGAGGAGGTCACCCATTCACCCGCAGCGGTGATATCTCGCACAGGTAATCGACTACTCGTTCCGGGCATTATCGATTCTGCCGAGCCCCGGACGGCAGGCTGCATGTCATTCGCTCCGACTATGCGCCGACGCCGCGCGGGACCACGCCCGCAGCCACTTCCGCAGCCACGCCCGAGACCACCTCGGCTACCGCCCGGTGACGCTTCGGTGACGGCAGCAGCGAGGGCGGGAGCAGGAGCCACCGGCGAGGGCGAGGGCCAGGGGCGGGGCGGGGGCCAGGGGCGGGGCCGGGGACACCGCGAACCGAGCGCTCCGGACATGCGGGTGGCCCGCCCCCCGTGGTGCAGGGGCGGGCCACCCGTCGCCGGTGGTCACACGTCGGCGACCGTCGCCGGTCCCTCGCCGCTCGTCGCTGTCGCCAGGGCGCTCAGCAGGCGTCGATGAACCGGTCCAGCACCCGAACGCCGAACTTGAGCCCGTCCACCGGCACCCGCTCGTCCACACCGTGGAACATGCCGGCGAAGTCCAGCTCCGGCGGCAGCTGCAGCGGTGCGAAGCCGAAGCAGCGGATCCCCAGGTCGTGGAAGGACTTGGCGTCCGTGCCACCGGAGAGGCAGTACGGCACCGCGCGGGCGATCGGGTCCTCGGCACGCAGCGCGGACTGCATCGCCGCCACCAGCGGCCCGTCGAAGTCGGTCTCGATCGCCTTGTCCGAGTGCAGGCTCTCGCGCTTCACGCGCGGGCCGAGCACACTGTCCAGCTCGGCCAGGAACTCCTCCTCGTAGCCGGGCAGGAAGCGCCCGTCCACGTGCGCGGTGGCCTGGCCGGGGATGACGTTCACCTTGTAGCCGGCACCCAGCATGGTCGGCTGCGCGGTGTTGCGCAGCGTGGTGCCGATCATCTTGGCGATACCGCCGAGCACCCGGAGCGTCTCGTCCATGTTCTCCGGGTCCAGTTCGACCCCGAGCGCGTCCGAGAGCTCGTTCAGGAAGGCCCGCACGGACTTGGTGATCCGCAGCGGGAACTGGTGCCGTCCGAGGCGGGCCACCGCTTCGCAGAGCTCGGTGATGGCGTTGTCGTTGTTCTCCATCGAACCGTGTCCGGCCCGGCCCTCGACCGTGAGCCGCATCCAGTGCATGCCCTTCTCGGCCGTCTCGACCAGGTAGAGCCGCACGTCGTTGTTGACCGTGAACGAGAAGCCGCCGACCTCGCCGATCGCCTCGGTGACGCCCTCGAACAGGTCCGGGTGCTTGTCCACCAGGAAGCGCGCGCCGTAGGTGCCGCCCGCCTCCTCGTCCGCGAGGAAGGCCAGCACGATGTCACGCGGAGGCTTCCGGCCGGTCCGCAGCCGGTCGCGGACGACCGCCAGCGTCATCGCGTCCATGTCCTTCATGTCCACGGCGCCCCGGCCCCAGACGCAGCCGTCCGCGATCTCGCCGGCGAACGGGTCGTACGTCCAGTCGGCGGCGTTGGCCGGCACCACGTCGGTGTGGCCGTGGATCAGCAGACCGGGACGGGAGCGGTCCTCGCCCTCGATCCGGACCACGGTCGAGGCCCGCCCCTTGGCCGACTCGAAGATCTGCGGTTCCAGGCCGAACTCGGCCAGCTGCTCCGCGACGTACTCGGCCGCGACCCGTTCCCCCGGACCCGAGCCGTCACCGTAGTTGCTGGTGTCGATCCTGATCAGGTCGCGGCAGATCTCGGCGACCTCCGACTCAGCCGTCACACCCGGGGCAGCCACCCGCTCCGCCTTCGACTCGCTCATGCTCCCACCTCGTCTCAGGCCCGCCCGGCGCATCTCCACGCCACCCCCGGCCGCTGCGGCCGCGGCCCTGCGGGCACGCTCCCGCCATCCTCCCCCAGCCGCCGCCCCACCCCAAGGGCAATCCCCCAGATCGAAGCCCGCCGGGCCCTGCCAGGGACGATTTTGGATCCTCAAGCCGATCTTGCTACAGTTATGCATGTCAGCGCGGCACGGAAACGAGAGCCGCAAAGACAGACACCTAGTCCGGGTGGCGGAATGGCAGACGCGCTAGCTTGAGGTGCTAGTGCCCTTTATCGGGCGTGGGGGTTCAAGTCCCCCCTCGGACACCAACGAACCGCTGGTCACAACTGTGACCAGCGGTTCTTGCGTATCCGGCACTTGCCGGGCCGTTGCGATCACCACTGGGCGCGAAGCGATCAGCCCCCGGCCTCGGGCTGCAGAGCCCTGCCGCAATCGGGATCCGCGTCGCCCGTGCCGACATGAACCACCCGCAACGATGCCAGCGCCGTCGCTGCCACCGGAGAAATCCGACGATGCACCAGCTGACGCCGCCGTTCGGTGACTCGCCGTCGACGGTGGGGTGACGTCGCGCGGGAGCCGGGCCGTCCCGGAGCGGGAGCGGACGGGCCGTGGACCGTGGACGGCGCCCTGCTCCCGGTACGCGACTGCCCCGTCCGCTCGTCCGACCGCACCCACCTCGTTCTCCGCATCACCACCCGATGCGCCGTGTGGCAGGCTTTGGTAACGGTTTATGCCGATAGGATAGCTTTTGTGATCATTAGTGATCGGCTGCGGCGTCGCCGTCTCTCCGGCAGGCGGCTGGAACCTGTTCTGCTGGCGCCGGTGATCCTGACCGTCGTCGTCGCCAGCCTGGCGTTCGCGACGCCCAGGGAGGTCGCCTTCAGCCGTATCCTGACCGCCGCGCCGGCCCTCGCCGCGTGCATGTGGCCCGTGATTCCCACCATCCTGCTGGGGATGCTCTGCCTTCTGATCATGATCGGCCTCAGCCTCGTCTATCCGGACCTGGGGACGTGGTACACGGTGGGGGCGATCGTCGCGGTCACGGTTGCGGCCGCGTACGCGAGCCATATCCGGCTCCAGCGGGAGACGACCCTCCTGCACGTCCGACTCGTCGCCGACGCAGCGCAGGAAGTGGTCATGCGCCCGCTGCCGCGCTTCGTCGGTTGCATCGAGATCGAGTCGCTGTACCTCGCGGCAGCGGCGCACGCCCGCATCGGCGGCGACTTCTACGAAGCCGTCGACACGCCGTACGGGGTTCGGCTGCTCATCGGCGACGTGCGGGGCAAGGGCCTGTCCGCGGTGGGGGCGGCCGCGGCCGTGGTCAACTCCTTCAGGGAGGCCGCCTACGACGAACCGGATCTACGCGGCGTCGCCCGACGCCTGGAGACCAGTACGACCCGCCACAGCGACGCGTACGCCGGCCAGGACTCGCCGGAGCGGTTCGCCACCGCCGTCCTCGCCGAGATCCCGCAGGAGGGCGGCTGCATCAGACTCCTCAACTGCGGGCATCCCCCGCCGCTGCTCGTGCACGCCGGGCAGCTCGGCGTGCTGCGCCCCACGGCTCCCTCGCCGCTTCTCAACCTCGCGGAGCTGATCGGCGACCACTACAGCGTCGATTCCTTCCCGTTCACCCCTGGTGACCTGCTGCTTCTCTACACGGACGGCGTGGTCGAGACCCGCGACCGCACCGGCGAGTTCTTCCCGCTACCGGACTGGCTGCGGCGGCAGAGCCCAACCACGCCCCGCCAGCTGCTCGACCGGCTCCACCAGGACCTGGTCGACCACAGCGACGGCGGACTCGACGACGACATCGCGGCCCTCGCCGTACGCCTGCGCGAACACCCGGACCGCGAAAATCCTCGTCCATCCGGCTCGGCCACTGCTTGACGACCGGAGCCGGCACGCCGCCGAGGGCTGCTTAGCCGACTGCTCACTGCCGGTCCACGTTCGGTGTTCCCGACGAAGGACTGTCGGTGCGTTGCCACGGTGCGGGGCCAACGACCCGGCCAGGCGCGGGAAGTCGAACTACGAACCTCGTGGCGTCACGACCTTCTCACCGGACTTGAAGTCCTCCGTCGCCGAGCGTCCTCGTCATGAACACGCTGTTGGGGTCGGGGCGGTAGTCGGCGAACGGCTCGCAGTAGTCGAAGCCGAACTTCTCGTACAGCTTCCTGGCGGGCAGGAAGAACTCCTCCGAGCCGGTCTCCAGACTCAGCCGTGTGAACCCCATGTGCCCGGACTCGGCGATGATGTGCCCGAGCAGCAGGGAGGCGATCCCGCTGCGCTTGCGTTCCGCATCAGTACGCATGGACTTCAGCTCCGCGTGGGCCGCATCCAGCCGCTTGATCGCACCGCAGCCGACCAGCGCGTCCCCCTCCCGGACCGACCAGAACGTGACCTCCGGGCTCCGGAGTGCGTCGAGGTCCAGCGCGTGCACGCTCTCCGGCGGCGAGATCGAGCGCAGTTGCTGGAGATGAGCGTCGAGGAACCGCGCCGTCTCCGGGCCGCCGAGGTCGTCCACTGCGATCTTCATTACTGCGCCGTCCTTCCTTCCCGGGCTCGCCGGGGAGATCAGCGCTTCGGCGTCGTGCTGCCGGAGCTGTGGAGCCGCGCCGCGCTGGGACGGGACGGGACGATTGTCGACATGCCGAGGTCGGGGGCGCGTGCGAGCCTGAGTGAAGAGCCGTAACACTACGACACTGGAGTGATCATGGGTATCGGCGACAAGTTCAGGGACAAGGCGCAGCAGCTCGAGGAGCAGGCCAAGGAGCGCCTCGGCAAGGACCCGCAACACGCCAAGGACGATGCGCAGCAGAAGGCCTCACAGGCGCAGCAGCAGGGCCAGCAGAGCCTGGACGACATCAGGGACGACATCGACGACCAGCAGTGAGGGGCGGGGCCGGGAGGTGCGCCGCCCATGGACTGGTTGCTCGTGGGCCTCGCCTAGGCGCCTGAGTGCCACCCGGGTCGGCATGACCGCCTGCCCGGACCAGCCTGCGGAGCCGCGGTGACGCCGTGTGGGCCGTGGAGCCGTCGCCGCAGCCGGGACGAGGGAGTTGCGGGGCGGCGGGTACCATCGATGCCTCTGTGACCGACAAGTTCAAGCGGTGGATGTGACGAAACGTTGCGCGCTATGGTAGGGGCGGAGCGGGCAGCGGGCAGCGGGCAGCGGGCAGCGGGCAGCGGGCAGCGGGCAGCGGGCAGCGGGCAGCGGGCAGCGGGCAGCGGGCAGCGGGCGGTTCTGTTCGCGGTCCGGTCGGCAGGTGCGCTGTACCGGCTTCTCGATGTGCTGCCGGTGTTCGGTGGTGACGAGCGGATCCTGAGCCGGTTCACCCTGGAGCCGGGGTCCGAGTTCGGCGTCGAGGCGCTTGCCGCCGTGGAGCAGTCCGGGGCCCGGTGCATCGGCTGGGACGAGGCGGTGCGGTCGACGCACGACCTGATCCTGGCGGCCAGTCCCAAGGGGCAGCTCCACACTCTGCGCGGCCCCCGGGTCCTCCTGCCGCACGGCGCCGGATTCAACAAGGCCCTCAGCGAGGAGGGTTCACCCGGGCTGCCGTCCGGGCTCGACCCGGCCTATCTGCTGGCGGACGGACGGCCGTGGGCCGCGCTGCACGCGCTCGCCCATCCCGATCAGGTCGACCGCCTGGCCGCTCACAGCCCGTCGGCCGCCGCGCGGGCGGCCGTGGTCGGCGATCCGACGCTCGACCGGATCCTCGCGTCGGCCCACCACCGGGAGCACTACCGCACCGCCCTGGGCACCGGCGGCCGCGAACTGGTCGTGCTCACCTCGACCTGGGGGCCGGAGTCGCTGCTGCGGCGCCGGCCGGGCCTGCCCGCCGCCCTGGCCGCCCGTCTCCCCTACGACGCGTACCAGTTGGCGCTCGTGGTGCACCCCAACGAGCACAGCAGGATCGGCGGTTTCGACCTCGCCCGGCAGCTCGCCCCGGCCCTGGACGCGGGCATGGTGCTCGCGCCGCCCTTCGAGGAGTGGGCCGCCCTGCTCGTCGCCTGCGACGCGGTGATCACCGATCACGGGTCCACCGCCCTGTACGCGGCCGCCCTGGACCGCCGCATCGTCAGCGTCACCGACGGCGGGCCGGAGTTGATAGCCGGCAGCCCCATGGCGGCGGTGCTGGCCCAGGTGCCCCGGCTCACCGATCCGGCCGGAGTGGCGGCCGCCCTCCGGTCCGACCGGTCGGGCGGCACCAGGCGGTTCGCCGAGTACGCCTTCGCCGAGCCGTCCTTCGCGGAGCCGGACCACGCGCTGAACAGGCTCCGGGAGGAGCTGTACCGGCACCTGGAGCTGGCACCGCCGGCCACTTCGGTGCGGGCCCGCCCGCTGCCCGCACCCACCGCGGACGTCCGGACGCCTGCAGCCTTCGCGGTGCGGGCACGGATCGAGGGCACCCGGGTCCACGTCGAGCGCCTGCCCGCCCACCTGGACACGCCCGCGCACCATCTCGCCGCCGAGCACCCGGGCGCGAGCGCCGCTCAGCGGCAGAGCGCGGGCCTGCTCTTCCGCCGCGCCGCGCCGCCCTCGTCACTCCCGCACTCCGAGACCTGGACCGCCGCCGGTTGGACGGCCCGGGTACTGGCGGACCACCCCGGCTGCCGGACCGCCGCCGCGGTCCTCTCCCCCGGGACGTGCCTGGTACGGCGTCGCGACGGCGACCTGCTGACGGTCCGGGTCGAACCGTGGCGGGCCGCAGGCCGGGTGGTCCGGACCGACCCGGCCGCGGCGCTCTCCGCCGTGCACGCCTGGCTCGGCGCCCACCCGGGCCGGCGGGCTCCCGTGACACTGTCCTGTCGCACGGGCGTGCACACCGTGCAGGTGGCGCTCACCCCGGCCACCGAGGCCGAACTCTCCTACGAGCTCTGATCGGTGGCGCCGCCGGACCGCTCCCGCAGGACGCGCGCGGACTCCCGGTACGCGGCCGCTTCCGCCGGCCCGCCAGTCTCCTCCGCCAGGTCGGCGAGCGCCTCCAGCACCCTGACCTGGTCGAAGGCCGAGCCCCGCTGCTCGGCGCTCGCCAGCGCCGCCCGGTAGAGCGGCACCGCCTCCGCCGCGCGCCCGACTCGCCGGAGCGCGCGACCGAGCTCGAATCCGGTGCGCGCGGTCATCCGCGCACGGTCCTGCTGCCGGGCCATCGCGTGCGCCTCCCCCAACAGCTCGACAGCCCGGCCGTGTTCACCCGTGCCCGCCGCCGCTCGACCGAGCAGGTAGGTCTGCAGCATCACACCGTAGGCGTTGCCGATCGCCAGATGCTGCCCGCGGGCCGCCTCGAAGTGCTCCGCGGCGGCGGCCCAGTCGCCCTGGACGGACAGCAGCTTGCCACGGAACTCGGCCACCGACGCCCGCAGTCTGCGCTCCGGCTTCGAGTCCCCCAGCGCCTCGGCCCCGCCCAGCGCCTGTCGCAGCTCCGCCGCGGCCTGCTCGTACTGCTCCTGCTCCCACAGCGGCCTGGCCAGCTGGCACCGCATCCGGACGATCGCCGGCACGCTGCTCCCCTCCCGGACGGCCGCGGCGACGCCCCGGGTGAACGCGTCCACCACATCGCCGTAGTGCGGGTGGTCGAGGAAGTGGGTCCACAGCGGCTCGCACAGGGCCCAGGCGTCGCCGTCCAGACCGTCCTCGTACGCGATCCGGACACAGCCGTACAGCGCGAGGCGCTCGGACTCCATCCAGCGCAGCGCCCGCGCTCTGTCCGTCAGGGCCGGGTCCGTCGGGCCCGTGGCCGTGAAAGCCGTGAAGTCGACGTCCGGGGCGTACGGCAGGGGCGGTACGGGCTCGGCGAAGGTCATCCGGCTGCCGGCCGCCAGTTCGTCCGCCCGATGTGCCTGGCGGCGGTACCAGCGCACCAGCCGGCGGCGCCCGGCGGCCGCCCCGGCGCCGTCCGGGTCGGCCCGGCGGGCGCAGCGGTTGGCGTGCCCGCGCAGCAGGTCGTGCATCCGCCACCCGTCGGGCCTGTGCTCCAGCAGACCCGCGTTCTCCAGTTCCTCCAGGGCCTCCTCGGCCTGCTGCGGACCCTCCCCCAGCAGCGCCGAGGCGGCCGGCAGGCTGACGGACCTGGCCGGGTGCTGCGGCAGCAGCCGGTACAGCCGGGCGGCCGTGGGCCCCAGCCCCGCATGGGCGGCGTCCCAGACCGCCTCGACCTTGGGCAGGCCCTTCTCGTTCAGTTCGGCGGTGAGTTCGGTGACCAGGCGCGACAGGCTGCGGTGCCGGTACCTGACGGCCCACCGGCCCGCGACCTGGAGTGCGGCCGGCAGCCCGGCGCACCGGCGTGCCAGCTCCGCCACGGCTTCCGGTTCGGCGCTGGTGCGCGTACCGCCGACGATCCGCCGCAGCAGCCGGGTGGCGTCCTCGGTCGCGAGCGGCTCCAGCGTCACCTCCAGTGTCAGGACCCCCTCCAGGTCGTACAGTTGCCCGTGGCTGGTCACGATCACCACGCTCGCGGCGGAGGCCGGCAGCAGGGGGACGACCTCGGCGCCGTAGCGGGCGTTGTCGACCACCACGACCAGGTGCTTGTCCCGGGTCTGCGTCCAGTACTGCTTGGTCCGCCCGGTGAGGGACCGCTCCAGCCACTCCGGGCCGACGCCGAGCGGTCGCAGCAGGTCACCGAGTGCGTCCGCGATCTCCACCACGCCGTCGCGCCGAAGGTCGTCGAGGTCGACGTAGAGCACGCCGTCCTCGTGGCCGTCCCCGAGCCCGCGGGCGACCCGGAAGCCGAGCTCCGTCTTGCCGATCCCCGCCAGGCCGTTGAGCAGCACGACCGTCGGGGAGCCCGGATTCGTCCGGTCCTCGGCCGCCAGCAGGACACGGGCCTGCTCGGCCGCCCTTCCCTCGAAGTGCGCGGTCTCCGGCGGGATCTGATAGGGCACCGGGGGCTGGACGGCCGCCGAGTACACGTGCTGGTGCAGCTGCCCGACCGTCCCGGCCTGCACGAGGGATTCCACCTGTGCGTGTCCGCCTACGCTGTTGTACGTCTCCTCCGCCACACCCCAACTCTACGGTCGGATCGCTCTGGTGACGGTCGGCCGGGCCGGGACCCTCCGGCGGCGTCGGCGGCCGACACCGGCGGGTCGGGCGGCCGTGCCGATGCGGTGTCAGTCGCGCCGTCGGGTGACGACCGCCCGGTCGAAGCGCTCCGCGGCCGGGTCCCGGCATGCTGTCCGGCTGCCGGGCGGACGTCCTGCCAGGGGCTCGGGGAGCGGGAGTTCGGTCCGGGCCGCCTCCGCGACCGGGCCGTGTGGCGTGGTCCCGGCGGCTCGCGGCGCCGATGCGCCCGAGGGCCGTCCGGAGCTGCGCGGAAGGCGCGGTGCGGCCGGAGGCGCCCCGGCCGCCATCACGGGGGAGCGTACGCCGGACGGGCTCAGCCGACCGTGACCCGGAAGTGGCTGTGGTTGAAGGGTCCGAGCCGCACCTCCACCGGGAGCTCGGGCACCGCCTCGTCGGCGGTCAGCTCGGCGTGACCGATGGCCAGTCGGGCCTTCTTCTGGAAGCGGTAGCGGAAGTACACCGCCAGGTCGTGCGGCCCCGGAGAGACCGGGATCCGCGTGACGCCGCCCCAGAGTGCCGGGGTCTCGACGCCGTCGACGTCCACCAGCGGCCTGGTGAAGGCGCGGTGGAAGAGCAGCATGCCGGGGAAGGGCCGTATGTCGACCAGCAGTCCGACCGTTGTCGAATCCATGGCATTCCTCATCAGGACGAGCCGAGTACCGATTCCGGCCGGAATCCCCGGGCGATTCCCGCCAGACTGCCCACGGTGATCAGGACGGTGGCGCCGCCCGCGATCAGCAGCAGCCTGACCGGCCCGAGTTCGGTCAGGCCGAGCGCCAGGGCCAGCAGGACGCCGAATCCGGGCAGCAGGGCGACGACGGTCACCAGTCCGCCGCCGTTGCCGGCCAGGCCGCCCTGCCCCGGCTGGGCCAGCTTCGGGAAGAGCAGGTTGAGCAGCATGGCCAGGGCCGCGCCCGCCCAGGACGCCAGCAGCGGCAGCCCGAGGGCCAGCGCCAGGTAGCCGCCGGTCGGCGCGAGGCTGTCGTGGTGGAGCCGGGTGGCGATCACCATGGCCGCCGCGCCGATCGCGCTCATCACCGCCCACTGGACGGTGGTGACGACGAGGACGTAGCCGAGCAGTCCGCCCGCGATGTCGGCGGGATTGTAGGGCGCGGCGAGCATCGCCTCCAGCGCGCCGACCCCGGCCTCGGCGCCGATCACGTTCCGGACGGCGAGGCCGGCGCCGACCGTGCCGTGCATGGCGAGGACGCCGGGAACCAGTACCAGCAGCAGCCCGGCGGCGATCGTGTCGCCGGTGGCACCGTACTGCAGGCCGAGCCGGGCGCTGTCGGCGGCGCCGTTGACCCCTCGGTCGTCGGAGACCAGCGGCAGGACGACGGTGGACGCGATCGTCAGGACGAAGGGGAGGAAGACGGTGGCCAGGTTGCGCAGCCGCTCCCGGCGCATCCGCCAGAGCAGCGCACCGGCCAGGACGCGTGACCGGGCCGGGTCCGGCAGCAGACTACGCCGCGCCATCGTTCGCACCTTCCGTCTGCAGCTGCCGGTAGACGTCTTCCAGCGGGTTCCGCACGGGCGCCACCTCGTGCACGCCGACGCCCGCGCCGACCAGCTGTGTCACCAGTGCCTGGGCGGCCCGTTCGTCGGCCACCTCGACCACGACCGTGCCCTGCCGCTGCCGCTCGCAGCGGTGGCCGAGCCGCTCCAGGGCGGCCGGCAGGTCGTCCGAGCCGCGGATCTGCAGGCGGTAGGCGCTGCCGATCAGGGCGGTGCGCAGTGCGGCCGGTTCGCCGCGGCCGACGATCCGGCCGCCGTGCAGGACGGTCACGTCGTCGGCCAGCCGGTGCGCCTCGACCAGGGCGTGGGTGGAGGCCACGACGGTGTGCCCGTCGTCGGCCAACGCCCGCAGGTGGTCGGTGAGCTGCTCGGCCGCGGTCGGGTCGAGGCCGGACATCGGCTCGTCCAGGAGCAGGATCGGGGGACGGCCGAGGAACGCCTTGGCCAGGCCGACCCGCTGGTTCTGGCCCCGGCTGAGGCTGCCGATCCGCTGGTCGGCGAGCTTCTCCAGCCGGAGCAGCGCCAGCACCTCGGCGATCCGCTGCTCCGCCGGGCCCGGCGGCAGGCCCAGGACGCGGGCCCAGTAGCGCAGGTTGTCGACCACGCTCAGTCTGGGCGCGAGCGCCGACCGGTGGGTGGCCAGGCCGATCAGCGATTTGGCGTCCACCTCGGCGTGCACGTCCCTGCCGTCGACCAGGACCCTCCCCCGCATCGGGGTCAGGATCCCTGCCAGCACCCGGAAGGTCGTCGTCTTTCCCGAGCCGTTCGGCCCGAGCAGGATGTGGACTCCCGCGCCGAACTCCAGGCTGATGTCCCGGACGACCGTCTTCCCCCGGTACCCCGCACAGACGCCTTCCACTGCCAGTTCGAACACGTTTTCAATCTAGCACTTCTGACGGATCGTCAATTGATCAAGGGGGTGAAGAGGACGACAGTTCTGCCGACCCGAGCAGGCCGGGCCGACGGCGGGACGCGACGGGGCGCGGCCGGGCGCGGCCGGGCGCTAAGCATCGGAGTCGCCCGCCGAGACCAGTCCCGTCTCGTAGGCCAGGACGACCGCCTGGGCCCGGTCCCGGAGGGCGAGCTTGGCGAATATCCGGGCCACATGGGTCTTCACGGTGGCCTCGCTGAGGGTCAGTTCGCGGGCCAGTTCGGTGTTGGAGAGGCCGCGTCCCATCAGGGTCAGGACTTCGAGCTCCCGGGGCGTCAGTACGGTGAGGTCGCGGTGGACGGCCGGGGTCCGGTCGGGCCGCTGCTCCCCGGCGCGGCCGTTCCCGCCGGCGGCGGCTCCGGCCCCCTCGGTGGCGAAGCGCTCGACCAGCCGCCGGGTGATCGAGGGAGCCAGCAGGGCGTCCCCGGTGTCGACCAGGCGGACGGCGGCGGCGAGGTGCGCGGCGGTGACGTCCTTCAGCAGGAAGCCGCTCGCCCCGACGGCCAGGGCGGCGTAGACGTAGCGGTCGAGGTCGAAGGTGGTCAGCATGATCACCCGGCAGTCCGGGTTCTCCTCCAGGACCTGCCGGGCGGCCTCCAGGCCGTCCATGTTGGGCATCCGGATGTCCATCAGGATGACGTCGGGCCGGAGCAGCCGCGCCGCCGCCACCGCCTCGACCCCGTCGGAGACCTCGCCGACGACATCGATGCCGCGCGCCGTGAGGATCATGCGGAAGCCGGTGCGGACCAGGGTCTGGTCGTCGGCGATGAGGACACGGGGTGCGGGCTCGGTGGCGGCCGGGCCGCCGTCGGCGTCGGCCCGCGCACGCGGTGCGCGGTGGCGGTCGGCGGTGGTCCCGGGCAGCCGCGGATCGGTCGCGGTCGGTTCTGGAATCGTCATGGCCGGTCCAAGGGTATGCGTGCCCGGACCCGGTACCCACCACCGAGTCGCCTCCGGGCGTCCAGATCGCCGCCGTAGACGGCGACCCGCTCCCTGAGCCCGAGCAGTCCGCGCCCCGCGCCGTCGCTCCGCTCCGGGGACTGCCGGGCCTGCTTCGCGGGCGCGGGCCGGTCGCCGGGGCCGCCGTCCGGCCGGTCACCGGACAGCACGCTCGGCCCGCTGTTCAGCACCTCGACCCGCAGGTAGTGCTCCGCGTACCGCACCGTCACCTCGGCCTTCACCCCGTCACCGTGCTTGAGCGCGTTGGTCAGTGCCTCCTGCACGATCCGGTACGCGGTCAGATCGATCCCCGGCGGGAGCGGGCGGGGCTCCCCGGAGATCCGCACCTCCACCGGCAGGCCCGCGAACGCGATCCGGTCGACCAGCGCGCTCAGCCGGTCCAGGCCCGGCTGCGGCGACAGGTCTGCCTCGTCCACGCCGTCCTGCGCCGGCGCGAGCAGGCCGAGCAGGTGCCGGAGTTCGGTCATCGCGTCCCGTCCGGCGCCCTCGACGGCCTGCAGCGCGGCGGCGGCCTCGTCGGGCATCGTGTCCAGGACCTCGCGGGCGGCCCCGGTCTGGATCACCATCACACTCACGTTGTGGCTGACGATGTCGTGCAGTTCCTGGGCGATCCTGGCCCGCTCGCCGTCGACCGCGCTCCGGGCCGCGCTCTCACGCTCCCGTTCGAGCAGCCAGCCCCGCTCCTCCAGCGCCTTGCGATGCAGGCGCCGGGCCCGCAGCAACGCCGCACCCAGCCACCCGGCGACCGGCCATGCCGCCGCCGAAGTGACGACCAACCAGCCCGTCCCGGATATCCACACGGGGGGACACTCTGGCAGGCGCGGACCACCTTCCGCATCCTCCCCCGGGTCCAGCCCGCTACATCCCCGGGATGACCTGGCCGGCACCCGAGGCCGGATGCCCGACGCCCGACGTCCGATGTCCGGGGCCCACGGCCCGCCCGGACGGTGCGTCAGGGCCGCGGAGCGCGCCAGCGGTAGAGGGCGTCCCACTCGGTGGTCGTCCAGGTGCCGTCCCCGAGCAGCGCCGCGCTGTCGACGTCCCGCATCGGGTACTCGATCCGGCCGTGCAGGGTGCCGGTGACCGGGTCGGCGAGCCAGTGGCTGTGCTCCTGCCAGACGTCCTCACCGAACCGCAGCACCCGGGCTTCGTCGTAGGAGTTGTGCAGGGTCACCATCGCCGTCCCGGCGTCCACGAACCCGCCCCACCCGGATATCCACGGGGCGTCGTGGACCGAGCAGTCGTCGGTGCCGGGGGCCGGGAAGTCGGCCAGGCTCAGCGTGGCGGTGCGCTCGTACGACGGGAGGCGGTGCCAGCTGACGTCCCTTCCGCGCCGGTCCCGGCTCATGCACAGGGCGGCGTGCGGGTCGACGTCCAGGAGGTCGCGGTCGCGCTGGAGCCGTTCACCCGGACCGGCCATCGGCCGGCCCAGGACGATGCGGCCGGACTCCCACCGGGCGTGGTGATCCGTGGCGCCGGGTCCGTCGTCCGAGACCCGCACGCCGACGACCTCGCCGCCCTCCCCCCAGTACAGGCTGACGAACCGTTCGTAGCCGCCGCAGGGGATCATGCTCCGCGCCAGGACCGTCCCCTCGGCGTCCAGGGTGAGGATCAGGGTGCTGCCGGGCAGCCCCGAGGGGAGCCGCAGCCAGATCCGCAGCTCTCCGCCGGAGCCTTCGGCCGGGCGGGCCCCGACGGTCGAGAAGTCGACATAGCCCCACCGCTCCACCGCCCAGCCGCCGTACTGCTGCTCCCACAGCCGCCTGCCGTCCCGGCCGACCGCGACGTACGCCCCGTCGACCGCGAAGACCGCGAACGACAGATCGGGGGCCACCCACTCCCGCGCGCTCGGGGCGGCTGACGGGGACGGGAACTCGGCGCCCGGCACCGCCCGTTCGCCCAGCTCGTGGAGGCGCAGCGAGTCGGCGGTCCTGACCCACAGGCGGGGCAGCGGCCCGGAGAGGTCGATGGACGTCGAAGCGTGCTCCCGGTCCGGGAGCGGGTACTTCGCCACCAATTGCGGAGTGATCGTCATACCGCGATCCTCTCTCGTCCCACCCGGTGGGCGTCTTCAGCCCGGCGCCCCTTCCGGGCACACTCGCTGGGTTCGTCCCCTTTCGTCACCGGCGAACACCCCCGAACCCCCGCTCCGCCCGGCGGAAGTGGAGTGGTGGGGTGCGTTTTGGGTGGGTAGGGATCGGGGTCGGCTGGGTCTGATGCGAACACGTAAATCGGACGCCACCCGGCGGCCATCCCGCAGTGGCCGCCGCGCCGTTCGAGCGCGACACGGTTTCGGCCGAGCGCACTGCAAGGAGAGGTGGACGCCCTATGCCCGGACCGACGCCCCAACCGACGCCGAACGGCGGGCGCAGCAGGCGCGACTGGGGTGAACGCACCCTCGCCTGGGCCTTCCTGCTGCCCTCGCTGGCGGTCTTCGCGCTGTTCATCGGCTATCCGCTGGGCCGGACGCTGTATCTGAGCACCCACGGCAACGACCTGTTCGGCGCACCGTCCCGGTATGTCGGGATGCGGCACTACACCGACCTGCTGGCCTCCGCCGAGTTCCACAAGACGCTGGTCACCACGGTGCTGTTCGTGCTGCTGACCGTGGGGCCGGGGGTGTTCGGCGCGCTCGGCCTGGTGCTGCTGCTGGAGAGCCGGGTGCGGGGCGTGCGCTGGCTCCGGTCCGCGTTCGCGCTGCCGTTCGCGTTCTCGGTGGCCAGTGCCTCGGTGGTGTTCTCGGTCTTCTTCAACCCCGCCATCGGGGTGCTGAACGGCCTGCTGTCCCAGTTCGGCGCCGGGCCGGTGGGCTGGCTCACCGACCAGCGGTACGCGCTGCTGTCGGTGTGCGCCGCCACGGTGTGGATGAACCTCGGCTACAACGTGCTGGTGCTCTCCGCCGGGGTCGGCTCGATACCGCAGGAGACCGTCGAGGCGGCCAGGCTGGACGGCGCGGCGGGCTGGCGGCTGGCCCGCAGCATCACCGTCCCGCTGCTCGGTCCGCACCTGTTCTTCCTGGTCGTGGTCTCCACCATCAACGCCCTGCAGAGCTTCGGCCAGATCCACATCCTCACCCAGGGCGGTCCGGACGGCGCGACCCGCACCCTCGTCTACTCGGTCTACGAGAAGGCCTTCGCGTACGGGTCGAGCGACTTCGGCACCGCGAGCGCCCAGGCGGTGGTGCTGCTGGTGGTGGTACTCGCCTGTGCGGGCGTCCAGTTCGGCGTCCTGGAGCGGAAGGTGCACTACGCGTGAGCGCCACCCGGTACACCCTCACCGAAACCCGCGCGATACCCGAAGGCGCCTTCCGCACGAGGGAGTTGTTCGGACACCTGGCCGTGTACGCGTTGCTGGGCGCGGCCGTGGTCACCGTCGCCTTCCCGGTGTACTACGCCTTCGCCGGGGCGGTCATGGGGCCGTCCGACCTGTCCTCCTACCCGCCGGCCCTGCTGCCGCACTCGGTCACCGGACGGAACTTCACCGGTGCCGTCGAGGCGATCCCGCTGGGGCGGCAGTACCTCAACTCGGCCGTCACCGCCGGCGCGATCACGCTGGCGCAGCTGCTCACCTCGATCCTGGCCGCCTACGCCTTCGTCTTCCTGCCGCTGCGGTGGCGGGCGGCGGTCTTCGCGGTCTTCCTGGCGACGCTGATGGTGCCGTGGGAGGCCGTGATCATCCCCAACTACCTGACGCTGTCGGGTTGGGGGCTCGGCAACACGTACTTCGGGCTGGTCCTGCCGTTCCTGGCCTCGGGCTTCGGGACGTTCATGCTGCGGCAGTCGTTCCGGCAGTTCCCGGCCGAACTGCGGGACGCCGCACGGATCGACGGTGCCGGGCACTGGCGGTTCCTGTGGCGGATCCTGGTCCCGCTGAACCGGCCCTCGCTGGCGGCGATCGCGATCTACGTCTTCCTCTCCGCGTGGAACCAGTACTTCTGGCCGCTGATCATCACCCGCACCGCCCGGATGCAGACCCTGCAGATCGGGCTGGCGAGTCTGCGGGACGCCGAGCGCGCGGACCCCGGGCTGATCCTCGCCGGGGTCGTCCTCTCGCTGCTGCCGACCCTCGCGCTGGTGGTGTTCGGCCAGCGCTTCATCGTCCGCGGGCTGACCGCCGGCGCGGTCCGCTGAACCTCCGCCCGGACCCCGTCCGTTCGAAAGGGAGTCACCCATGAGCAAGTGGAGCCTCAGACTGGCCGCCGTGCTGGCCGCGGCCGGCCTCACCCTCACCGCCTGCAGTTCCTCCTCCTCCGGCCCCGGGTCGTCGGCGGACGCCGCCGCGCCCGGACCGCAGGCCCTGGACCAGGCGCAGGGCGTCACCACCGTCACCTTCTGGCATGCGATGACCGGCCAGAACGCGACCGCGCTGACCTCGCTGGTGAACGCCTTCAACGCGGCCCACCAGGGGAAGATCGAGGTCAAGCCGCTGTTCCAGGGCAGCTACGACGACGTCGTCGCCAAGTACAAGGCGTCGGTGCAGCAGAAGGCCACGCCCTCGCTGGTGCAGGTCTACGACATCGGCACCCGGTTCATGATCGACTCCAGGCAGACCGTCCCGGCCCAGGCGTTCGCGGACAAGGACTCGTACGCGCTGGACGACATCGAGCCCAACATCCGCAACTACTACACGGTCGGCGGCAAGCTCGCCTCGATGCCGTTCAACTCCTCGATGCCGCTGCTCTACCTCGACGCCGACGCGTTCCGGGAGGCCGGCCTCGACCCGGCCGCGCCGCCTCGGACCCTGGCCGAACTCGGCGAGGCGGCCAAGAAGCTGACCAAGAAGGACGCGAGCGGCCAGACCGTGCGGTACGGCTTCGGCGCGGCCGTCTACGGCTGGTTCGTGGAGGAGCTGATCGCCGAGTCCGGCACCCTCTACTGCGACCAGGACAACGGCCGCACCCGGAAGGCCGGCAAGGTGCTCTTCGACTCCGCCCAGGGCGCGCAGGCCGTCCAGTGGTGGGCCGACCTGGTGAAGGGCGGGTACGCGGCCAACACCGGGCGGGTACCGGCGGACGCCCAGGCCGCCTTCAAGGCCGGAAAGGTCGCGATGCACCTGGAGTCCACCGGCGTGCTGCGCGGCTACACCGAGGCCGCCAAGTTCACCGTCGCCACCGCCCCCTACCCCAGGCTCACCGCCAACGACCAGGGCGGGCCCGCGATCGGCGGCGCCTCGCTGTGGATCGACGGCCCCGGGCACTCGGCAGCCGAGCAGCGCGCCTCTTGGGAGTTCGTCAAGTTCCTGTCCGAGCCCGCCCAGCAGGCCGCCTGGCACACCGGCACCGGCTACTTCCCGGTCAACCGCAAGGCCCTGGACGACCCCAAGGACAAGGAGTGGCTGGCCAGGTACCCGCAGTTCCAGACCGCCATCGACGAACTGCACGCCACCAAGCCCACCCCCGCCACCGCCGGCTGCCTGCTCGGCGTGATGCCCCAGGCCCGCAAGGGCGTCGAGACCGCCGTCGAGCAGACCGTCAGCGGCGCCAAGACCGCCCAGCAGGCCCTCGCCGACGCCGCGAAGGACCTCCAGCCGGCCATCGACAGCTACAACGCCTCGGTCGGCTGAGCCCAACCCGCCCGCGTGGACCCGGGCCCCGGACCTGCGCGGCAGGAACCCCGCGGGCCCGGGGACCACGGCCCCCTGCGCCGGGCACCCGCCCCGGGGCCGCGCGACGCACCCGGCCGCCGGCCGGGCAGACTGGGCGGGCGGACCGGGCAGGGGCACCGGCGCGGGTCACGGTCCGCGAAGAGCCCGGGTCCGCCGGGCGGAACGCCGGTGTTCCGTCCCCCCGGCCGCAGTTGGGAGTCCAGGATGACCGAGCAGCACCGGCCCTTCCTCTACGTCGTCGTCTGTGCCTCGGGCATCGCGGGCGGCGTGGGCGGGCTCATCTCCGTCGCGCAGCACGAGGGTTGGGAGGTCGGCGTGGTGGCCACCCCCCAGGCGCTCGGCTTCATCGACCGGGAGGCCGTCGAGACGCAGACCGGCTACCCCGTCCGGTCCGCCTGGCGCCTGCCCGGCGAACCGAAGCCGCTGCCGCCGCCCGACGCCATCGCGGTCGTGCCCGCCACCTTCAACACCGTCAACAAGTGGGCGGCCGGCATCTCGGACACCCTCGCCCTCGGCATCCTCTGCGAGGCGTACGGGCTCAGGGTGCCCACCGCCGTCCAGCCGTTCCTCGGCGCCGCCCAGGCGGCCCACCCCGCGTACCGGGAGAGCCTGGCCCGGCTGCGCTCGATGGGCGTGCTGATCGGGGACTTCGATCCGGACGACGCCGACGGGGAGTACCGCTGGACCTGCGTCCTGGACCTGCTCCGCCCGGTGCTGCGCGGATGGCCACCGGCGTGACCTCCCGGGTGCCCCGGACGCGTGGCCGTGCTGACCGGGCGGGCCGTGCTGACCGGGCGGGCCGTGAACGGCTCTTGGACGGGAGCACCACCCGCTGCCGGCCCACATCGACGAGCGGGCCGCGTCCGAGGCCGTCGACCCGGCCGAGGAGGGCGGCCACGGCTGCACGCTGACGGCACGGCGGCGGTGTCGCACCGCCGCGAGCAGCCGAGGCTGCCCCCGGATCGGGGACAGCCTCGGTGCGGAGCGGTGTTGCCGTGTCAGTTGACGGTGTAGCTGTAGGGGAGCGCCGCCAGGACCGAGCCGGTGGTGGCGACGGAGTTGTTGGCGGTGGCCACCGTGGTCGGGGCGGTGACCAGGTAGAGGATGCCCGAGACGGTGCTGCCCCTGGGGGCGGTCGGGGTGACGGTGACCTGGATGGTGCCGGTGGCGCCCGGCTTGACGGTGACCGGGGTGGTCGCCGGGGCGTTCGCGTTCACCGCGAGGGCGTACGGGTCGCCGGTGCTGGAGCTGATCGCCGGGTCGAACGCCAGGGTGTGCGCGGTCGCGGTGACGGTGGAGCTGCCTGCCGGTGCGCCGGAGTTCGGGAACGGGCCGATCTGCTGGACGTAGGTGCTCCAGAAGCCCGGGACTATCGGCTGGGCGGCCGTGCCCACGCTCCGGGCGACCGAGATGGTCGAGCCGTTCTGGGCCTTCTTCAGGTCGCCGAACAGGTCGGGCGAACCGGTCGGTGCGCTGATCTCCAGCTGTGCGGCGACGCTGGAGGCGGCCACCGCGGTCAGCCGGTCGGTGCCTGGCGGGATCAGGAAGCCGGGGACCTGGGAGGTCGGGGTGAGCGGCAGTGCGACCGTCCCGGAGGCGGCCTGCGGCACCAGCGGCAGATCGGCCTTCTTGTCGAGCCGGCCGTCGGCCTGGACCACCTGGGTGGCGGCGGTGTTGTTGGTGTAGGTGACCGTCACCGTGCCGGGCTTGCCCGCGGCGAGCTCGGTCCTGGTGTCGTTGGGCAGCCCGGTGGCGCTCGCGCGGTTCCGGTCGAGGCCGATGGTGCCGGTGAACGGCTGGCTGAGCTCCGACCCGCTGACCGGGTTGACGACCACCAGGGCGAACCGCCAGCGGCCGGGAGCCGGGTCGAGGGTGGTCACCGACAGGCCGGCGGCCTTGCCGGTCACCGTCCCGTCCGGGGCGAGCAGCGCGTTGCTCTCGACGTCGATCGGGGTGCCGTTCGGGCTGATCAGGACGCCCTGGACCAACACGTTCGGGTCCCCGCCGAGGGTCAGACCGACCCGCAGGTCACGGTGGCCCTTCGGGACGTCGAACGCGTAGGTGAAGCTCTGCGCGGGCGAGTAGCTGCGGGCGTTGCCGCCGGTGATGGTGCCGGTGAACCCGCCGGTGGTGCCGTTCAGGTCGACCAGGCTGCGCAGGATGACCGGCACGCTGGTGGTGTGGCCGTTCGAGCTGGAGACGGTGACGGACTGGGATTCGTCACCGCTGGTGGTGGGCGTGGTCAGCTGGACGTGCAGGGTCCTGCTCTGCCCCGGCGCCAGCGTGGTGACCTGCGGGCTCACGCCGCCGGCCGGGACCGCCCGCTGGAACGAGGTGTCCAGCTGGACGTTGCCGGTGAAGCCGTTGCTGCCGGCGGGGGTGTAGAGGACCGCCTTCCACTCCCCGGCGACCGGGTGCGGGACGTCCACGATGCCGAAGTTGGCCGAGACCGGTCCGCCCTGCGGGCGGGTGTTGGTCTCCAACCGTCCGGACGGGTCGAGCAGCGTCATCCGGACCACCGGGGTCACCGTGTTGCTGCCGGACTTCTGCGCGGCGCCGGGCCACGCTATCGACGCCGCCAGCCGGTCGGCGCCGGACGGGACGGTGAAGGTGACGTCGTGGTGCACCCAGGTGGCGCCGTTGGTGGCGTAGCTGAAGGTCGGGTCGGTGGCGGAGTTCAGCGGCACGGTCCGCTGCGTGGCGGACAGCGGGGCGAAGGTCCGGGTGGCCGCGCTGACGGTCTGCGGGGTGCTGCCGGTGTTGACCACGTCGACGTCCGCGGTGCGGGTCGAGCCCGCGCGGCCGGTCAGGTCGATCTGGCCGGTGGTGACGGCGACCGTGGAGCTGCCCTTGGCACCGTCCGGGCTGTGGTAGCCGCGGGCGGCCTCGACGGCGGCACGGACGTTCAGCAGGCCGGCGCCCTGCTCCTGGGCGGGCAGGCCGAGGTCGCTGGCGGTGCCGGTGAGGAAGGCCTTGACCAGGGCGGGCGTCGGGGAGGCGCCCCGGTGGGAGTCCCGGTACGCCTGGATCACGTCGGCCGCCGCACCGGCGGTCAGCGGCGCGGACTGGCTGGTCCCGCCGAAGGACTGGATCGAGCTGCCGGCGCCGTTGTAGTCGCTGCACTCGGTGTACTTGTCGGTGTCGGGTCCGCACAGGGCCCAGTCCGACTCGCCCGGGGCCACCAGGTCCACCGTCCGGCCGCCCTGGGTGATGCCGCCCGAGGAGAGCGCGGAGATCCGGTTGTTCGACCAGGTGCCGTTGGAGAACTGCGCGGCGGCGTAACCGGTCTGCAGGTAGGACTGGTTGTCGGTGGAGGCACCGACCGAGATCACCTTGGAGTCGGTCGACGGGGAACCGATGGTGCCGTTGATGCCCGCGTCACCGCTGGACACCGTGACCGTCACCCCGGCCGCGACGGCCTGGTCGTTGAAGAGCGAGACGGTGTCGTGGGCGCTGCTGTCCGGCGTCACGTTGCTGCCGAACGACTCGTTCAGCACGTCGACGTGCGCCACCGAGACCGCGTAGTCGATCGACTGCAGGATCGCGGAGTTGGGGAAGGTCTCACCACCGGCCTTCAGTGCGACCAGCGAGGCGCCCGGTGACATGCCCTGGATCCGGATGGTGCAGCCGGCCGGCAGCGGGTGGCTCGGGTTGACGAACTTCGACAGGTCGTAGCTCTGCCGCCCCTGGGCGATCATCGCCGAGGCGTCGCCGAAGGCCTCGGCCGCGCCGCTCGGCGCGTCCCAGCCCTCGCCGGAGAAGTCCTGGTGGTCGACCACGGCGTGCGAGCCGTCCGGCCGGATGAAGTCGGGGTGGTCGGGGTCGAGGCCGTCGGCGATGTACGCGACCTTGACGCCCTTCCCGTCCGCGATCTCGTGCGCGCCCGGCGCGTCCTTGGTGCCCTCCACGTGGGTGGAGTACAGCGCCTCGGGCTCCAGCAGCGGCTTGGACGGGTCGCTCGGGCAGATCGCGCCCGGGGCCCCCGCACCGGCCGGGGCCTTGCCTGCGGCCGCGTTCGGGGCGGCGGCGCTCTTCGGGGCCTTGGCCCCCGTGGCGCCCTTGGCCTCGGCCGGCGTGACCGGGCTCGGCGGGGCGACCGTGACCTTCTGGTCGTCGACCACCGAGGCGACCGCCGGGTTCGCCGCGAGCGCCGCCCGCAGCGCCGGGCTCACGGTCGCCGAGAAGGCGTTGCCGACCACGAAGCTCTTGATGTTGCTGCCGCCCTCGGCCCTGACCCTGGCCAGCAGCGGCGCCTGCGTGGAGGCGGCCTGCTGCTTGCGCTGGGTCAGGTGTCCGGAGTCGGCCGGCGCGCTCGGCAGCTGGTCCTTGAGGATCACGATCACCGGGGCCGGGGCGCCGCTGTCGGCGGCTGCGACGGTCCCGGACGGGGAGGGAAGTGGCGAGCTCCAGGCGGTGGCCCCGAAAGCCAGCACCATGGAAGCGGCGGTGAGGGTGACCGCTGCCGCCTGCGGCTTGTGCCGACGGATCATGAACATCCCTTCATCTGATGCGATGTCAGGAGCCGTGTTCGGAGCACGCGCACGAGGTCGGACGCATGCACGATCCTGGAACACCCGTCCCGACAGGCCCGCATTCCAGCGCATGGACGGACCCCGGGACAAGGGGGTTCGCGGGCGCACCAGCAGGCGGACGCACCGCAGGAATGCCCAAGGGCCGGTCAAGTCCGCAGTTCGGGCCCGGCGTGTCGGAAGGGAGTGCGCAGCCGCAAAATTTTCCCGGCGGCCATCGCCCGGTTGCACCATCTGACGGAGCGACAAAAACGGATCAAGCGGCAGGAAAGCCGCTCCGGCCCACCGGGACGGAGCGGGTCGGCTAGCCTGGCGCGGGGGCTGAGAGCGGGATTCCGATCGTGGGGGGTTGGGGCGTGGCTTCTGCCGGACGCGCAGGGTACGTGTGCTTCGCGGCACAGGACTGGTGGTACCACAATCGGGCGCACTCCGACGTCCAGTTGATGCTGAAACTGGCGGAGCGGCGTCCGGTGCTCTTCGTCAACAGCATCGCGATGCGGATGCCGCTGCCCGGCCGGAGTTCGCAGCCGCTGCGGCGGATCCTGCGCAAGGCCCGGAGCATGGCCCGCAAGGTGCAGCGCCCGGTGCCGGGCCTGCCCGGCTTCGCGGTGATGACTCCGGTACTGCTGCCGTTCTACGGGAGCCGGACGGCCCGCGCGCTGAACGCCCGGCTGATCGCGCTGCAGGTACGGCTGGCGGCGCGCAGCCTGCGGATGTCCACGGACGTGTGCGTGGCGACCATCCCGACCGCCGCCGACGTGGTCGAGCACCTGCCGCACCGCACCCTGGTCTACAACCGCTCGGACCGGCACTCGGCGTTCCCCGAGGCCGACACGGCGTCGGTGGAGGTCCTGGAGCGGCGGCTGATGGCGACCGCCGACCATGTGCTCTACGTCAGCGGTGAGTTGATGGCCGCCGAGCGGGAACTCACCGGTGACCGGGCGGTGTTCCTGGACCACGGGGTGGACCTGGAGCACTTCGCCGCCGAGGGGAGTGCGGAACCCGCCGATCTGGCGGCGATCGCGCGGCCCAGGATCGGGTTCTTCGGCGCGCTGGACGACTTCGTGGTCGACTTCGACCTGCTCGCCCGGGTCGCCAAGGAGCACCCGCAGGCCCAGCTGGTCCTGATCGGCGACACCACCACCGACCTCGGCGCACTGACCGCGCTGCCGAACGTGCACCACCTGGGCTTCCGCCCGTACGCCGAAATCCCCTCCTACGGACGGGGGTTCGATGTCGCGCTGATGCCGTGGCTGGACAACGACTGGGTGCGGCACTGCAACCCGATCAAGCTCAAGGAGTACCTGGCCCTGGGGCTGCCGGTGGTGAGCACCGACTTCCCCGAGGTGCGGCGCTACAGCGAGCAGATCGCCGTGGCCGGATCGGCGGAGGAGTTCGGCGAGGCGGTCGGGGCGGCGCTGGCGGCTTCGGCTTCGGCTTCGGCTTCGGCTTCGGCTTCGGCTTCGGCTTCGGCTTCGGCTTCGGCGGACGGTGTCGACGCGGCAGCGGCTGCGCGGCGCCGACGGGCCGCCGTGGCGGCGGACTCCTGGGCGGCGCGGGCGGGCGAGCTGCTCGACCTGGTCGAGGGGCCGAAGGCCCGCGCGCAGGGGCCGACGGCGGGCGCCCAGGCGTCGGCGGCACAGGCCCAGGCGCCGACGGCCGGCTGATCGCACACCGAGCGAGGAGATCAGCGTGCACACCCGCCCGCGGTCCCGGGCCGTCCTGGCGATGCTGCTGGGCCTGGTCCTGAGCACTCTTCCGGCCTGCACCGGCGGCGGCGAGCCCGCCCCCGCGCCGCCGGGCCCCGGCCGTCCGGTCGGCCCGAGCACCACGATGTTCGGTGCCGCCGAACCGGCCGACACCTCCTTCGCGGACCCGGCTCCCACCACCCTCGGGGTCCGCTTCACCTCCACGCTCCCCGGCCTGGTGACCGGTGTCCGCTTCTACAAGGGCCCCGGCAACACGGGTACGCACGTCGGCGCGCTCTGGGACGCCCAGGGACGGCAGCTGGCCCGGGTCGCCTTCACCGGCGAGTCCGACGTCGGCTGGCAGCAGGCGAAGTTCGCCCAGCCGGTGCGGATCGCCGCGGGTACCACCTACACCGCCGGGTACCTGGCGCCGTCCGGGCACTACGCGGCGGCTCCGAACGCCTTCGACGGCGGGCCGGTCACCACCGGCTCGGGCCCGCTGACGGCGGTCGGCGGCGGCTTCGCCGGGGGCGGCACGCTGGCCTTCCCCGCGCAGTCGCACGAGAACACCGATTACTACGTCGACGTGTCCTTCTCCCCCACCGAGTCGGCCTCGCACGTCCCGGGCGCCTTCACCCCCGGGTACTGGTCCAAGTGGCCCGCGACCGCACGGTGGAAGGACCCGGCGAGGCTGCCCGTGGGCGTGTGGATGCAGGACCCGACCACCCCGCTGAACGGGTCCGACGAGGCCCACGCCTTCGCCGCGCTCGGGGTCAACACGCTGGTGGGGCTCTGGGACTGGCCCGAGGAGGACCACGGACAGGTGGCGGCGGCCGCCGCCGCCAAGCTGGCGGTCGTCGCCGGGGGGCAGGCCTGCGACCCGACCCCGGGCGGTCCGGCCGGCGCCTCCGCCTGGGCCTGTGGCACCGCCGACCTCCCACTGGCCGCCCGGGCCGCCCGGCTGGGCGGGGGCGCACTGGCCGGGTACCAGCTCGCGGACGAACCGGACATGAACGTCCCCGACGGCACCGCGACGGGCGCGGGCTGCATGCCGCCCGGAAAGCTCGGCGACTTCGCCGCCAGCCTGCACGGGCAGGACGCCACCCGGCCGGTGCTGGTGAACTTCGGCAGCGGTGTGGCGGGCGGGGCCCGGAGCCCCGGCTGCCCGACCGACTTCGCGGCCTACACCGCCTCCGCCGACATCGTCTCGGTCGACTTCTACGGCCTCACCGACCCGTCATCGCCCGCTCGCAGCAAGGGAGTCCGGGTCTACGCGGCGACCGCGGCCCGGGCCCGGAAGCTGGCCCCGGGCAAGCCGGTCTGGGTGTTCCTGGAGACCCCGGTGCAGATGCAGGGCGCCTCGCTCACCCCGTCGGGTGCGAAGGCCGCGTCCCCCGCACAGGTACGGGCCGCGGCCTGGGCCGCGCTGGTCAACGGGGCGACCGGGCTGAGCTGGTTCTGCCACTCCTTCGTCGCGCAGGGCCAGCAGGTGGACGCGTGCCTGCGGGACGCCGCCTCGGCGGCCGCGATGAGGACGGTGAACGCGGACGCCCAGGCGTACGCCCCGTACTGGAACGCCCCACCCGTCCTGGTCGGGGTCACCACCCAGGGCGCGCCCGTCACCGCCACCCTGCGTACGGCCGGTGGTCGCACCGCCGTCCTCGCCGTGGCCACCGACACCCCCGAACTCCCCGGCGGCGGCCCCGCCACGGCCACCTTCACCCTTCCCGACCACTGGACCGGAAAGGTCCGCACCGACGACGGCCGCACCCTCACCACCACCGACGGCACCTTCACCGACCACTTCGACGCCTACCAGCCGCACGTCTACACCCTGGGCGGCTAGCCGGGTGCGGCCCTCGGCGGTGGTGGACGCGGTGCCGCCGGGGAACCGTCCGGCCTGTCCCGAACCGGCCCGGCCGGTGCCACCGGGCCGGTGAACCCCCTTGCCGGGACCGGGTGGTGGCAGCCGTCGGCGCTCACCTGCGCGCGTGGTCGCGACGGGGTGCGAGGGCGAGGTGGGTGAGGACGGCCCCCAGGGCGGACAGCACCGCGAGGGCGATGCCGAGGGTGTGGAAGGCGCCGGTGAGGCCGGCCGTCAGGGCAGCCCGGTGCGCTGCGGCCGGCTGGCCCTGAACGGCCTGTCCGGCGATCCGGGCGGCGGCGTCGGCGGGCAGACCGCTGTGGTGCAGGCGGGCCGCGGTGAGGGTGGTGAGCAGGGCGGCGGCCCCGGCGACCGCGACGGACTCACCGGTGATCCGCATCGTGTTGAAGATCCCCGCGGCGGCTCCGGCGTTCTCCACCGGGACGGTGCTGACGGCCGCGTTGTCCATGACCCCGAAGGCGAGGCCCACACCGGCACCGAAGGGCAGCAGCGGCAGGGCGAGGGCCGGCCACGATCCGTCGGCGCGCAGGGTCGTCAGCAGCAGCGCTCCCACGGCGATCAGGGCGGAGGCCCCGGTCAGGACGGTCCGCACCGAGGTGCGCGCGGCGAGCCGGCCGGCGAGCAGCGGCAGGACCAGCACGGGTGCCGTCAGCGGCAGCAGGAGCAGACCGCTGGCCGAGGTGGAGCGGTCACCGACTCCCTGGAGGTAGCAGGGCAGGTAGATCAGCAGGATCACGAAGCCCAGCGTGACCGTGAAGGGCTGGCAGAGCACGGCGAGGAAGTCGGGCCGCCGGAACAGCCGGACGTCGAACATCGCCCGGTCGGCCAGCCCGATCTCCGCCACCGCGAAGAGTACGACCAGGGCCGACGCGGCGACCAGGAGAGCCAGCGTGCCCGGTGCGGTCCACCCGGCGTCGGCGGCCCGGACGAACGCGAAGGACAGGCAGGCGAGTCCGGCGGTGAAGGTGGACAGCCCGAGCAGGTCGAGGGCGGGCCTGGCGGGGTTGCGGGACTCCGGCGCCCGGGTGGCGCACAGCCACGCGAGCCCGGACATCGCCGCGACCAGGAGGAACACCGACCGCCAGCCGACACCTTCGACCAGTGCCCCGGCGACCGGCGGGCCGAGCGCCAGGCCGGAGCCGAAGGACGCGCCGAGGATCCCGAAGGCCAGCTGCCGACGCCGCCCCGAGGTGGCCTGGGCCAGCACGGCCGCACCGGCGGCCAGCACGGCCGCGGCCCCGCAGCCCTGGACCGCCCGCGCGGCGTCGGCCAGGGCCATCGACGGAGCCAGCGCGACCAGCAGGGACATGGTGCCGACCAGCGCGATGCCGACCAGCAGGATCCGGCGCCGGCCGAACCGGTCGGCCAGGCCACCGGCCGCCAGCGGCAGGGCGGAGAAGGTGACGTTGAAGGCGTTGAGCATCCACTGGGCGGCGCCCACCGAGGAGCCGAGGTGCGCCGCCATGCCGGGCAGCGCCACCGCGGCCCCGGTGATGGAGAACGGCAGCATCGCACTCGCCGACGCGACCGCGGCGACCGTGAGCCGAAAGCCCGCCCCGTCGCCGTCCGCGCCTGCGGCTGTGGCTGTGGCTTCGGCCGCGGATCGGGCCGGGGGCGGCGCGGTGGACGGCTCCGGGCGTCGGGAGGCGTCGAGGGAGGAGGGAGTGGGCATGCCCCCGATCCTTCGTGGGCACGGCGGCCGGATGAAGGGGCCGCGGTTCCCTGGGAACGACAGGGCCACCCTCGGCCCACCGCACCCGGACCATCGGTCCCCATACTGGGACGCATGGCCGACACGAACATGATCGCCGGCAACCTCGGCGACTACCTGCGGACCAGGCGGGCCCTGGTCTCTCCCGCCGAGGTCGGCCTTCCCCCGACCGGGCGCCGTCGGGTGCCCGGCCTGCGCCGGGAGGAGGTCGCCGAGCTGGTCGGGCTCAGCACCGACTACTACGTGCGCCTGGAGCAGGGCCGGGCCGACCGGCCCTCCGACGAGGTGCTCGACGCACTGGGCCGGGCCCTTCGACTGGGGTCCGCCGAACGTGCGCACCTGTACGACCTGGCCCGGCCGCCCCGCCGGTCCGCCACGACCGCTGCGGCCGCTGCAGCCGGGGCGACGGGCGGCGGCCGGGGCGAGAGCGTGCGCTCGGGGCTGCGCCGGGTGGTGGAGGCCATCCCGACCACCCCGGCCGTGATCATGAACGACCGCAACGACGTCCTGGCCTGGAACCGGCTGGCCGCCGCACTGATGGCCGACTTCCCCAGCCTGCCGCCCCGGGAACGGAACATGGCGCGACGGATATTCCTGGACCCGCACGCCCCCGAGGTCCACCAGGACTGGGACGAGGCCGCCCGCACCACGGTGGGCATGCTGCGGATGGCCGCGGGCCGGCGACCGCACGATCCCGAACTCGTCCGCCTGGTCGGCGAACTGTCGCTGGGCAGCCCGGCCTTCCGGAAGCTGTGGGCCAGCCACCACGTACACGAGAAGACCCAGGGGCCCAAGCGCTTCCGGCACCCCGCGGTCGGGGACGTGACCCTCCACTACGAGACCTTCCGGGCTCCCGGAGCCGCGCACCTGCTCCTCGTCATCTACACGGCGCCGCCGGGAAGTCCGGCCGAGGAGGCACTGAACCTCCTCGGCAGCCTCACCGCCCCGGGCGCAGCCTCCCGCACTCGCACCGGAGGAAGCCCCGGACAGAGCTAACCCCGGCAGCCCACCCGTCCGCCCGGCCCACCACCCGGCCCGCAGGTGACCACTTCGAAGGCCCAACGTCCCCGACGGGCCGTCGAGTTGTCGTCGTCACCGACGGGGGCGGGCATCGGAGCCGCAACCGCCCGGCTTCCGCGCAGGGCCGGGCACCACGTGCTCGCCCCCGGACGCCGGCCCGAGCCGCACGCATCGGTGCGGGCCCGCGATGCGGCCGACCGCCGGCGGTGCCGCGGCGGCCGACGGGTGGCCGCGGGTCAGCGTCCGGAGTGGAGCAGCAGCCGCAGCGCGGCGCGGGGGCCCTGGAGGAGGTAGCGGCGGGCGAGGCGACGGGGTTCGAGGAGGAGGCGGTAGAGCCACTCCAGGCCGTTGTCGCGCCAGAAGTCGGGGGCCCGGTCGACCACACCGGCCAGGAAGTCGGCCGCGGCGCCGACGGCCAGGCCGACCCGGATGCCGCTGCTCTCGGCGTGGGCGGCGAGCCAGGTCTCCTGGCGGGGTTTGCCGAGGCCGACGACCAGGAGGTCCACCTCCGCGCGCTTGACCTGGTCGGCGAGGTCGGCCGCGCCGCCCGGGGCGGTGAGTCGGGCGCGTTCGGGTGCCCAGTAGCCGGCCACGGTCAGCTCCGGCCAGCGCTGGGCGATCCGGTCGGCGAGCAGGCGGTGGGTCTCGGTGCGGCCGCCGAGGAAGCCCACCCGGGCGCCGGTGCGCTCGGCGACCGCGAGCAGGTCGGGCAGCAGGTCCGCGCCGGTGAGGCGGTCCCAGCGGCGGCCGGTGAGCCGCTGTGCGCGCCAGACCAGCGGCATGCCGTCGAGCAGGACCAGCCAGTCGGCGGTGGACTCGGCCCGCTCGACCAGACCGGCGTGGGCGCCGGAGCGGCCGAAGTGGTGCAGGTGGTCGAGGTTGGTGGAGGCCACCACCAGTGGACGCCCGCCCCGGCCGCCGAGCCGCTCCGCCACCCGCCCGGTGAGCCACGCCAGTGAGCAGGCGTCGGCCGGTGTGCCACCGAGCCGCATCCGCAGCACGCCCTGGTCCGCCAACGTCATCTCTCCGTTCCCTGAAGAGCCGCACGGTTCACCGCGCGCGGCCCGAAGTCCTCGACAGAATCGCCCTGTTGGACGGGTGGCTAGGCGGGGACGGCCACGGCCCGGCGCCGTCGTCGGACCCGCGTCCGTGCGTACTCGTCCGTCCAGAGCGCCGCGGCGACCCCGAGCAGCGTGCCGAGCGCGGCCACCCCGACCAGCCCGCGGCTCTTGACGCCCAGGACGGGCAGCGCGGTGGGCGGCACCAGCTGGTCGCTGGTGATGTAGCGCTGCCTCGGCACGTTCAGTCCGTTCTGCAGCTTCTGCAGTTCGGTCTCGAAGTGCTCCACCAGGATGCCGACTTCGCGGTTGGTCTCGTTCGGGTCCGCACCGCGCACGCTGACCTCCACGGTCGGGACGACGTACGCCTCGGTCTTGGTGGTGCCGGTGTTGCGCGGGGCGAGGTCGAAGTCGCCGCTCACCCCGGCCCGGTGGAGCTCCGCGGTGCCCGAGGGGCTCTTCAGCACGGTGACCACGGCCGCCCCGATGATCGCCAACGACGGCCGGAAGTCGGTCATCCCGGTCGGGTCCTGCGGCGTCTCGGGCGGTTTGACCCGCACCACGGCGGCCGACCGGTAGGACGTCTCCGGTTTCGCCACCACCACCGCACCGCCGAGCGACAGCGCCGCCACCAACAGCAGTACGTACCAGCGCCGCAGCAGCGCGCGCACAACCTCACGGAAGGACATCCCTCACCCCACCCCGTCGGCCATCCTCTCACCGCACCGAACAGGATTGCGGGAGTTCAGGGATTGTCCTCCGCCGAATTCCCGTTCCAACTACCCTCGTGCGGGGGTGTCTTGACAGCCAGCTCGGCGCAGGCCGAGGCGACTGCGACACTGGGGCCAGCCACGGCCCCAGGGGGAGTAATGTTGGACATGCGCGAGGTCCTTCGAGTGATCCGCAAACGCTGGTACGTCACGCTGCCGATCGTGCTGATCACGATGGCACTGTCCGCGGTGGCCAACGCCGTACTGCCGACGACCTATCAGTCCCAGTGCTCGATCTCACTGTTGAACTCGCCGGACGTCGCCGCGCAGGCACCGAACAACGGGAACCCGTTCCTGAGCTTCAGTCAGGCCCTGACCGTCACCGCGGACTTCCTCGGACGCCGGCTGGCCTCGGACGACTCGGCCAAGGCGCTCAAGGACCGCGGCCTGACCGGGGAGTACTCGGTCAAGCTGGCGGACAACGCGATGGGCCCGTTCCTGACCCTGACGGTCACCGGATCGGACCCGGTGCAGGTCAAGAAGTCGATCGTGGTGCTCAACGGCTACGCCGCCGAGCAGCTCAAGGCGATCCAGACCGAGCAGAAGGCACCGGCCGGGTCGCAGATCGCCTCGACGGTGATCATCCCGCCGCAGGCCCCGCAGGCCCAGACGAAGAGCAAGCTGCAGTCCGTGGCACTGATCGCGATGGGCGGTCTGGCGGTGGCCTTCCTGTCCGCCTTCGTCGCCGAGAACCTGGCGGGCGTGCTGCAGCGGCGCCGTTCCGCCGCCGCGCGGCGCGGTGCCGGGCCCGGGGCGGGCGCCGGCGAGGAGCCCGCCCAGGATCCGCAGACCGAACCGTCCCTGTCCGTCGGAAGGTAGCGGCCGGTGACCGAGCTGGACGCGACTGCTCCCCCGGAGCCGTCGGCCACCACCACGCCCGGAACGAAGACGCCCGAAAGGAGCGTCTCCGGGAGGAGCGCCCCCGGGAGGCACGGCCCCGCGGCGAACTCGCCCGCACCGCAAGGCCCGCGCGGCGCCTACGGGATGGACGCGGTCACCGTGCTCACCGGGTACGTACTGCTGGCCATGTTCATCCCGTCCAACCTGGTGCTGCCGGGCATGGGCGGCGTCGGCACCCCGGCGAACGTCGTCGCGCTGCTCGGGCTGCTCTGGTACCTCGCCGCCTGGCTGACCGAGCGCATCGTCCCCGCCAGGGGCACCCACGCCCCGCGGATCGCGATGGTGGTGTTCGGCGTCGCGGTGCTGCTCGCCTACATCGCCTGTGCCGGGCGACCCGCCATCACCAAGGAGATGCAGGGTGCCGATCGCGGCCTGATCGCACTGCTGGTGTGGACCGGCCTGGTGGTGGTCTCCTCCTCCGGGATCAGGAGCCGGGCCCGGCTGGAGATCCTGCTGCGGCGGCTGGTGGTGTGCGCGAGCATCGTCGCCCTGCTCGGCTGGTACGACTTCCTCACCCACACCAACATCGCCTCCTCGCTGCACATCCCGGGTCTGCAGTCGAGCGCCGCCGGCTTCGAGACGATGAGCCGGGGCGCGTTCACCCGGCCGCGCGGGACGACCGGCCATCCGCTGGAGTTCAGCGGGATGCTGGCGATGCTGCTGCCGTTCGCCGTGCAGCAGGCCTTCGACCCGGCCCGCTACCACCGGGGCCGGCTGCGCCGCTGGCTGCCGGTGTTCCTGATCGGCGGCGCGCTGCCGCTGTCGGTCTCCCGGACCGGGATCATCGGTGTCGGCGTCGCCCTGCTGGCCATGCTGCCCGCCTGGCGGCCGCAGCGGCGCGGGTACGTCCTGGGCACGGTCGGCTTCGGCGTGCTCGGGCTCGGGGCCGCCGTACCGGGGCTGCTGTCCACGCTGACCGGGCTGTTCAGCTCCTTCTTCAGCAACACCGACAGCAGCACCCAGGCCAGGACCGGCGACTACGCCAAGATCTGGGAGTACATGCAGGACTCGCCGTGGGTCGGCCACGGCATGGGCACCTTCCTGCCCGAGCTCTACTTCTTCACCGACAACATGTACCTGCTGACCGCCGCCGAGATGGGTTTCTTCGGGATCGCCGCGCTGCTGCTGCTCTTCCTCACCGGGCTGCACTGCGGCGGCGCCGCCCGCCGGCTGGCCGGGGACGAGCCGACCCGTGAACTCGCCCAGTGCTTCGTCGCCGCCGCCGCGGTCGCGCTGGTCAGCAGTGCCACCTTCGACTCCCTGGGATTCCCGATGTTCGCGGGCATGTTCTTCCTGCTGCTGGGGTCGAGCGGCAGTCTGCTCGGCAGCCTCCGCCACCCGGCGCCACCCGCCGCCGCCTGGGCCGGCCCCGCGCCGGGTGCGGCGGCCGTGCCCGGCGCCGCCGTGGGGGCGGCCCGGTGAGCCTCGGCGCCAAGGTCCGGGCGGGGGCCCGGCTCAGCCTGCTGAACACCGTGGTCATCCGGATCGGCAACTTCGCGGCCGGTGTGGTGCTGGCCCGCACCCTGCTCGGCCCGCGCGAGTGGGGGCTCTACGCCACCGGCATGGTCGCGCTCGGGGTGCTGCTCTCCGCCAACGAGATGGGCGTCAGTCTGGCGATCATCCGCTGGGAGCGGGACGTCAAGGAGTTCGCCCCGACCGTCGTCACCCTCTCGGTGCTCTCCAGCACCGCGCTGTACGGGCTGCTGTTCGTCGCCGCCCCGGCCACCGCACGGGCGCTCGGCTCGCCCGACGCGACGGCCGTGCTGCGGGTGCTCTGCTTCTCCGTGGTGATCGACGGCCTGGCCTGCGTGCCCAACCAGGTGATCGCCCGCGAGTTCCGGCAGGGCGCCCGGATGGTCCTCGACCTGCTCAACTTCCTGGTCACCACCGGCACCACGCTCGCCCTCGCCTACACCGGCGCCGGGGCGATGAGCTTCGCCTGGGGCGCGCTGGCGGGCAACCTGTGCGCGCTGGCCGGCTGCGCGATCGCGGTACCCGGCGTGCTGCGCCCGGGGTGGAGCACCGCCGAGGCCCGCGCACTGGTCTCCTTCGGCCTGCCGCTCGCCGGGGCCAGCCTGCTGGTCCTCGCCATGCTCAACGTGGACTCGGTGGTGACCGGCGCCCTGCTCGGCCCGGTCGCCCTCGGCTTCTACCAACTCGCCTTCAACGTCTCCAGCTGGCCGGTCCGCAGCATCTCCGAGGCCGCCCGGCGGATCTCCTTCGCGGGCTTCTCCCGGGTGGCCGACTCCCGGGAAGCACTGGCGGACGCCTTCGGCCGGGGGCTCGGTGTCCTGATGGCCGCCGCCGTACCGCCGTGCGTCCTGCTCGCGACCCTGGCCGAACCCGCCGTGGAGACCATCTACGGCGACCGCTGGGCCCCCGCCGCCGGGGCACTGCGCTTCCTGGCACTGCTCGGACTGCTGCGGATCGCCTACGAGTTGGCGTACGACTGCCTGGCGGCGGCGGGCCGGCGCAGCTCGCTGATCGCCGTCCAGGGGTGGTGGCTGGCGGCGCTGGTCCCGGCGCTGCTGGTCGGCGCCGACCGGTGGGGCATCACCGGCGTCGGGGCCGGGCACCTGGTGGTGGCCGCGCTGCTGGTGGCACCGGCCTTCGGGTGGGCGGTGCGGCGGGCCGGGGTGAGCGGCGCGGTCGTACTGCGGGCCTGCGCCCGGCCGTTCGTCGGCGGGCTGCTGATGGCGGCCGTCTCGCTGCTGGTCGACCACTGGTCGGGCGGGACGAGGTGGGGGATGTTCGCGGCGGGCGCGGCCGCGCTGGCGGTGTACGTACCGGTGGTGCTGCCGATGCGGCGGCTGCTGCGGAGCGGTGAGGCGGCGGTGGCGGTCGAGCCGCGCGGGGAACGAGTGCTGGCTGCGGAGGGGGAACGGTGATGGGACCGCTGCTGCGAGGGGCCAAGCGGCTGCTGCGCGAGCGTTTCGGCTTTCTGCGGCTGATGGAGGCCCGCAACAAGGTGGTGCTGAGCTGGACGGCCCTCGGGCTGCGCCGCCGGGAGGACGCCGAGGTCCGGCGGCTCGCCGCGGAGCTCGGCCGGCGCCCGTCCGCGCTGGTGGCGACGGTGATCCCGACCTACCGGCGTCCCGAGGGCCTGCGGCGGGCGGTGGACGCGGCGCTGGCCCAGACCGTCCGGGAGCAGGTGGTGATCGTGGTGGACGACGGCGCCGGACTGCCCGAACTGCCCGACGATCCCCGGCTGTTCGCGGTGAGCCTGGCCCGGAACGTGGCGGTGGCGGGCGTGGTGCGCAACGTCGGGATCCGGCTCAGCTCGTCCCGGTACGTCGCCTTCCTGGACGACGACAACGAGTGGGAGCCCGACCACCTGGAGCGCGCCGTCGAGGCGTTGAGCGCTCCCGGCGGCCCGGACGCCGTCTACACGGCGCTGCGGCGGCTGCGGCCGGACGGCACCGAGATGGACGTGCTGTCCGTGCCCTTCGACCGGCGGCGGGCGGCCGAGGAGGGCTTTCTGGACACCAACGCGGTGGTGGCCCGGCGCACCCGCGCGCTGCGGTTCAGCCGGCTCCGCCGGCCGCCGCAGGTGATCCCGCGCGAGGACTGGGAGTTGGTGTTCCGGTACAGCCGCACCCGTCGGGTCGAACACCTGCCCGTGCCGACCGTGCGCTACCTGGTCAACCCGGACAGCTACTGGTCCAGCTGGTCCGAGCACTGACCCGCCGGGCACCCCGGGGCTGCGGGCTCCGGAACGGCCGGACCCTGATCCTGGTCGGCGCCGAGGTCACCGACAGCGGTGAGGGGGGACGGTCGGCCGCGGCCGGCGCCGAGCCCGGGGGGGACCCCCGGCCCGCCCCGCGGCCCGACGCCCCGCCGGGGGGCGCAGGCCCAATA
>NZ_JBHJVK010000022.1:49808-113942 GCF_042264695.1 Kitasatospora sp. NPDC056138
CCCTGTCTCGGGGGGGCCCCCGCGCACCCGCACTGGGTGGTGGGCGTCGGACCGTACGGTCCGACGCCCTCACCGGTGTGCACCCCGCGGCCGGCCCGGCGGCCCTCAGGCCGGCTTCGGCTCGCAGACCATGAACACGAAGTCGTGCCCCAGCTGCGGCAGGACGGCGTCCTCGGCGGCGAAGCAGCGTTCGATGAGCCTGGCCTCGGCCTCGCTGCCGTCCCGGAAGTTCTGTGCGATCCCGGAGAACGCGACGTGCAGCACCGTGCCGCCGTAGGGGCGTTCCTCCAGGACCCGGTAGCGGCTGCGCAGCGCGGGCAGCAGCCGGTCCGCGTCGACGGCCTCCGAGGGGTCGTCCAGCCGCATCGACAGCAGGCTCGGCCGTACCGCCCGCCGCTTGAGCCGCCCGTCGGCCAGCCTGCGCCGCTCGGGCGGGAGGTGGCCGAGCAGCTGGTCCACCGCCCGCAGCTGGCCGCTGGTCCACTGGAACCTGGTCGGGCCGACGTACTCGTCCACGACCAGCAGTCCGCCGGGGTTGAGCAGTCCGGCGATCCGGTCCATGGTGTGGTCGAGCCGGTCGAAGTGGTGCAGCGACTGGAGGCCGAGCACGATGTCGTACGTCTCCCCCGCGCGCAGCAGGTCGCGGACGTCGGCGGTGCGGAAGCCGAGCACGTCGTCCAGGCCGAGCTCCTTGGCCTGGCCGGTGGCGTAGGCGATCCGGTCCGGGGAGATGTCGATGCCGGTGATGTGCTCGAAGACGCCGAGGCGGGCCCAGATGACCTCGTTGCCCCCGGTGCCGCAGCCGAGCGACAGGGCGCGCAGGCCGGTGCGTTCGGCCAGCCACCTGTCGGCGACGTACTGCGGGAACCCGGTCTCGGGGTCGCCGCTGGCGAAGGTGTTCCACCGGCGGACGACGGCGGGTATCGCCCACCACTCCTGGAGCGAGGGGTCGACGGCGGACCAGTGGGTGACCACCCGTTCCGTACCGCGGACCCGCACCTTGGACACCAGCCGGTCGAGTTGCCCGCGCCGCAGCTTCCGGCCGACCCGGTAGACGTCGTGACGGTTCACCAGATTGTTGAACACGTTCTCTCCCTTGTGTGAACGGGTCACCACCGGGGGCGCCCACCGGCCGGCCCGCTGCCTGCGGCCGCCTTCCTAGATCCCGCGCAGGCGCCAGGACTTCCACCAGAGCCACTCGCGCCCCTTGGCCACCACGGCGGTGAGCACCAGCGGCTGCAGGTACGGCATCGCCCGGGGCCCGATCCGGCGGCGCAGCCGGAGGCCGTGGTACTCCGGCAGGGTGCGGTAGGCGGGCCAGCACTCGGCGGCGAAGGCGAGGAGTTCGGCCTCGGGGACTTCGCGGGTGCGGCCCCGGTCGTAGGCGCGGACGGCGCGCCGCAGGGCGAAGCGGGCGAGTCTGCGGTTGACGGTGTCGGCGAGCCGGCGGGCGTCGGGGATGCGGTCACCGCACTTGGCGATCACCGAGTCGTAGGCGGTCTTGCACTGCCGCAGGTCGTCCATCTGTCCGCCGAACTCGGTGGCGGACATGTTCCCGCCGTGCCGGCGGTAGTACGCCTGGTCGACGCCCTTGACGTAGCCGACGTCGGCGCGCGCGGCGAGCCGCATCCACATCTCGATGTCGCCGGCGTGCGGCAGCTCGGGGTCGTAGCCGCCGACCTCCTTCTGCAGCGAGGTGCGGACCACCACCTCGGGCGAGGTGATGCAGCCGTGTGCCTCCCTGAAGCGCCGCTCCAGCCACCACCCGCCCGGGAAGACCGAGGTGCCGCGCAGCCGGGTACGGGCGGGCGGCAGCGGTGTGCCGTGCTGGAAGTGGATGGGGTGGCCGTAGACGAAGCCGACGCCGGGGTTGGCGTCCAGCAGGGCGGCGGCACGGGTCAGCGCCCCGGGGGTGAGCCGGTCGTCGGCCGAGAGCAGGACGGTGTAGTCGCCGTCGGCCCACTCCAGCAGGCCCTCGTTGTAGGTGGCGATGTGCCCCTTGTTGGTCTCGTGCACCCGGACCTCGATCCGGGGGTCGGTGGCGGCCAGCCTCCGGGCGACCTCGGCGGAGTCGTCCGGCGAGGCGTCGTCGATGATCAGCACCCGGACGTCGACGCCGGGTTGCTCGTCCAGCACGCTGCTCACGCAGTCGGCGAGATAGTGCCCGTACCTGTAGCACGGGATGACCACGCTCACGGTGCTCACTGCGCTGTTGTCCTTTCGCGGTCGGGGTCGGAGGCGGGGGCCGGTCCCGCCGGGAGGGCGGGACCGGCCCGGGTCGGGCGGCTGTCAGCCGGAGCGGCGCGCCGCGGCCGAGGCCGCGCCGGAGGGCGGGGTGAGCGGCGCGGGCTCACGGCCCGGGGTCGCCGTCCTCGGCCCGTTAGCCTTGCCCAGCAGGCCGTTCAGGAGTCCGCCGAGGATGTCCGTCACCGGCTTCAGCGGCAGGGCGAGCTGCAGTGCGGTGGTCTGGGCCGCGGCGGCCGGCCTGACGTTGGTGAAGACCGGGTCGACCCAGTAGTTGGTGGAGTTGAAGGTGCTGGTCGGGAAGCCGCTGGAGCCGTACCGGTAGACGCCGTTGGCGCTGCCGGGGCCGTCGGCGACGGCCCGCAGCGGGTACGCCGAGTAGCCCGCCGCGAGGTAGCCGTTGCTGGCGGAGTAGTGGCCCTTCGGCGCGTAGTACGAGACCAGGTAGCTGGTGTTGGCGGTGATCGCCACCGGGGTCGCGAAGTTGAGCTGCTGCCAGCCGGAGGCGCTCTCGCTGCTGAAGGTCCCGGTGGCGAGCTGGGTGCCGGAGTTGCTCCACAGCGTCGCGGTGTGGGTACCGGTGTTGGCGACCGACTTGTAGAACCGCACGCCGGTGATCCAGCCGTCCAGGGTGGAGCTGAACCGGGTGCCCACCTCGACGGCGGTGCCGTCGCCCGAGTCGAGGCTGGCCGGTGCCGCGGTGGAGTTCCACAGCGAGCAGGGGCAGCTGACCGCGGGCGGGGTGGCGTTGGTGGTGAAGGTCCAGGTCCTGGGCCCGCTCATCGGGTTGCCCCACGGGTCGCTCGCCTGCACGGTGGCCGTGTACGCGGTGTTCAGCGCCAGCTGCCCGTTGGGGCGCAGCGTGGCGGTGGCGGTGGCGGAGTCGTAGCCGACGGTCGCGGTGACCGGGGTGCCGCCGGGGCCGGTCAGGGTGAACTTGAGGGTGGCGGTGTCGACGGTGTGGTTGAAGGTGGCGGTCGGGGTCGCGGTGATGGCGACCTGGGTGGCGCTGTTGGCCGGGGTGACGGCGGTGACGGCCGGCGGTGTGACGGTGTCCACCGAGGTGTCGAGGACGGCGTCCACCCAGTAGTTGGAGTCGTGGTAGCTGGAGGTCGGGAAGCCGCCGCCGGTGGCGTAGCGGTAGACCGAGTTGTCGCCGTCGGCTCCGGCCATCAGGGCCTTGATCGGGTCGATTCCGGCGCCCTGGCTGGTGAAGTAGCCGTCGTCGTAGGAGTAGTGGCCGTTGGGGGCGTAGTAGGAGGCGATGTAGGTGGTGTTGGCCTTGACCGGGACGGGTGTGGCGAAGGTCAGCTGCTGCCAGCCGGAGGCGCTCTCACTGGTGAAGGTGCCGGTGGCGAGCCGGGTGCCGTCGGTGCTCCAGAGGCTGCCGGTGTGGGTGCCGGTATTCAGCGCGGACTTGTAGAACCGCACGCCGGTGATCGCGCCGTTGGTGGTGGTGCGGAACTTGGTGCCGAGTTCGATCGCTCCGGCGTCACCGGAGTCGACGTGGGCCGGGGTGGCCGAGCTGGGCCAGATGGTGCAGGGGCACTGCTGCGGGCCGACGGTCAGGCTGACGGCGGTGACCGTCCCGGTGTTGACGGAGTCGTTGACGCCGCGGACCTGGATCTGGGCGGCGCCCTGGGTCAGCGGCGTCCAGGTGTAGCTCCAGTTGGCGAGGCCGGTGGCGCCCTTCCAGGTGTTGCCGCCGTCGACGGAGACCTCGACCCGGGCGACCTGGCCGCCGCCGAGGTCGGCGGCGGTGCCGGTGACGGTGACGGGCTTCTGCACCGGGACGGTGACGCCCGGGGCCGGCGAGGTCACCACGACGGTGGGTCCGGTGAGTTCGGTGGAGGCGGTGGCCCGGACCAGGCCGGACTGCAGGCTGGTCGGCTGGACGCCCATGTCGGCGAGCAGGTTGACGGTCGCCTGCTGCATCCGCGGGTCCTCGGTGGTGGCGTTGCCCACGTGCAGGGTGTCCAGGCCCCAGGACCACTGGACCGTTCCGGCGCCGAAGACCAGCGCCTTGGAGGCCGGGTCGCGGTAGATGGTCGGGCTGTGGGTGGCGACGCCGTTGCCGTAGGTGTTGCCGTTGTCCAGCAGGTAGGTGCCGTCGGTGACGGAGACGGTGGTGGAGGAGAGGTCGATGGCGCCCGGCGGCCGGGAGCCGTTGTCCTCGTCGACGTCCCACTCGTAGCCGAGGGTGCCGGTCGGGAAGGTGGCGACCTGCCCCGGTTGCAGGTTGGCGATGGAGGTGTTGCGCCACAGTCGTAGCTTGGCGTACTGGGCGGGGACGGTCATCGCGTCGTTGCGGTAGCCGTTGACCCGGAACAGCTGTCCGGTCAGGGCGTTCTGCGGTTTGCCGCCGCCGCGTCCGGCGCCGACCGGGTCCATCCAGGTGCCGGTCCACTGGCCGCTGGGGTCGGGCACGCCGTCCACGCCGGGGATCTGGAGCTTGCTCTCCTTGTAGCTGACCATGGTGCGGTAGGCGGTGCCCGAGCCGTCGAGGGAGTTCTCGAAGCGGGTGCGCCAGAACATCTCGTTGCCGGAGAAGAAGGCCAGGTTGACGCCGGCCGCCTTGGCGGCCGTCACGTTGTCGCGCTGGGCCTGGTTCCAGTACTCGTCGTGGCCGTTGGACAGGAAGACCTTGTGGTTCTGCAGCAGCAGTCCCTTGGTGGTGACGTCGATGCCGGAGAGGTAGCTGACGTCGTACCCGTTGCGTTCCAGCCAGGCGATCATCGCGTACTCGGAACCGTAGACGCCGTTGTCGGCTCCGATGTCCAGCGGGCGGTTGTAACTGACCTTGTACGCACGGCCGTCGGGCGCGGGCCCGGAGCCGTTGTACAGGTTCTGGCCGCCCCACGTGTTGTAGGCCTGCCAGGTCTCGTCGCTGGTCTGCACCACGATGTCGCTGTGGCTGCTCTCGTCCCGGACGACGATCGGGTACGGCATCAGGCCGTTGCCGTCGGTCTGCGAGATGTTGGCGATGTAGAGGCCGGAGACGGCGTCACTGGGGACCGTCCAGGTGGCGGTCACGGTCCAGTTGCCGCAGTCGACCAGTCCGGTGGAGCTGTCGGAGAGGCAGTTGGGCTGGCTCTTGGCCGCGAACGTGGCGGTGGGCGAACTGGGCATCCTGCGCGCCCGGTCGCCCTGGTACCAGCCGAGGCGGTAGACGTCGATCGTGTACGGCACCGGCGACTGCACCTTGAACTGGACGGTGTCGCCGGGCTTGACGCTCTCGTGGGTGGTGAAGCCCTGGATGCTGCCCCAGGCGTTCGGGGAGTACCAGTCCTCCATCTGGTCGCCCGGCTTGCTGTTCTCGCAGGCGACCTTGTTGGTGACGGGCGCGGCGCACGGGTCGCCCGCCGCGTGGGCGGCCGGCGCCGCGAGGACGCCGGAGGCGACCAGCAGCACGGCCGCGAGCAGGGCTCGCAGGAGCCCGCCGGTGCCGTGGCCGCCGCGTCGGATGGATGGACTGGGTGGGGACGTGTTCATGCCGCTGCCGTTCTTCATTGCCGTTGCTCCCCTGCTGTGCCTACGAACTCCCGGGCACCGGTTCGGGCGCCGTTGCCCGTTCCGCCGCCCCAGCCGCCGCCCGGAGGAACCGGGCCGGGTTGCCGGCCCAGACCTCCAGCGGAGGTACGTCGTGCAGTACCACCGATCCCATGCCGACCAGCGACCACCGGCCGACCGTGGTGTACTCGCGGACCATCGAGCCCGCGCCGAGGTAGCAGCCGCGCTCCAGCCGCACGCCGCCGCCGAGGCGTACCCCGGTGGCCAGCGTGGCCAGGTCGGCCACCTCGGTGTCATGGGTGAGTACCGTCTGCGGCATCACCGCGACGTGCGCGCCGACCGTCGCCCGCGCGGTGATCACCACCTGGGCGAGCAGCACGCTGCCGGGGCCGAGTTCGGCCGAGCCGGCGATCTGCGCACTGGGGTGGACCAGGGTGGCGTACCTGTCCTCGGACAGTTCCAGCCGCTCCACCAGGTCCGAACGGCTCGTGTAGACACGGGGGTTGACGGTGCACAGGACGACCTGCGCGTCGGGCAGGTCGTGCACCGCCTCGGCCGGCCCGAGCACCGGGACGCCGTCCACCTCGGTGCCGTGCAGGGCCGGGTCGTCGTCCAGGAAGCCGCGCAGCCGCCAGCTGTCACCGGCTGCGCGGGCCGCTTCGGCGGCCTCCCGTCCGAAGCCCCCGGCCCCGACGATCAGCAGGTCCCGCCTCAGCACGGCGCGGCCGTACGGTCGGCCGGGGCGAGCGGCACCAGCGCACCGTCGCGTTCCAGGCTCAGTGCGGCCGCCTCCAGGATCTCCAGGACCCGCAGTCCGGAACGGCCGTCGGTGAGCGGCGCGCGGCCCTGCCGGATGGCGGCGGCGAACTCCTCCACCACTCCGCGCAGGGCCTCCTTCTCGCCGAGCGCGGGCGCGATCATGTCGCCGGAGCGGTAGTTGACCAGCCGCTCGCGGCGCTCGCCGGCACCGAGCTGCTCGGGGGTGGCGATGTCCACGCCCCGGTCGAACAGGGCGATCCGCTGCTGCGGGTTGAGGTCGTCCCAGATGACGGTGCGCTTGGAGCCGCCGACCATGGTGGTGCGCACCTTGGTCGGGGAGAGCCAGTTGACGTGCACGTGCGCGATGGCGCCCGAGGCCAGCTGCAGCGTCAGGTAGGCCACGCAGGCTCGGCCGACACCGAGCGGGTCGGCGCCCTGGGCGGCCACCGCGACCGGCCGGTCGGCCTCGGGCAGGACCGCGTCCAGGATGGACAGGTCGTGCGGCGCGAGGTCCCAGAGCACGTCCACGTCCTTCTGGACCAGCCCGAGGTTGATCCGGACCGAGTCGACGAACTGGATGTCGCCGAGCTCTCCGGAGCCGACCAGCTCGCGGATCCGGCTGACCGCCGGGGTGTAGCAGTAGGTGTGGTCGCACATCAGCACCAGGCCGCGCCGCTCGGCCTCGGCCACCAGCAGCCTGCCCTCCTCGCCGGTGGCCGCGAGCGGCTTCTCCACCAGGACGTGCTTGCCCGCGCGCAGGGCGGCCAGCGCCACGTCGAGGTGGGTGCCGGCCGGGGTGGCGATGGCGACCGCCGCCACCTCGGGGTCGGCGAGCACGGCGGCGTAGTCGTCGGTGGCGGCCACCGTGGAGTACTCGCCCAGCACCCGCTCGGCCCTGGCCAGGTCCAGGTCGCAGACCCAGCGCAGCCGGAACTCCTCCGAGGCCTGGAAGTTGCGCACCAGGTTCGGACCCCAGTAGCCGGCCCCGACCACGGCCAGGCCCAGCGGACGGGCTTCTGCCTGGACGGTCGGTGCAATGGCTGTCACGTGACGGTTCCTTTCGGCGGAGTTCGACAGTTCGTCCGACTTTGACGGTGCATCAATCAGCTGCTCGCCGGAGGGCGTTCAGCAGACGTATCAGTACGCACCCTTGCCACGGGCGACGGCGCCGGTGGTGCGCAGCAGAATCTGCGCGTCCAGGGCGTGGGACCAGTTGTCGACGTAGCTGAGGTCGAGCCGGACGGCTTCCTTCCAGGGCAGGTCGGAGCGCCCGCTGACCTGCCACAGCCCGGTCAGTCCGGGTTTCACCAGCAGCCGGCGGCGGGTGACCTCGTCGTAGTCCAGGGTCTCCTCGGGCAGCGGGGGCCTCGGGCCGACCAGCGACATGTGTCCGGCCAGGACGTTGATCAGCTGCGGGAGTTCGTCCAGGGAGTAGCGGCGCAGGAAGCGGCCGACCCCGGTGGTCCTGGGGTCCCTGGTCATCTTGAACAGCGGGCCGTCGCCGTTGACGTTGAGCGCGGCGAGTTCGTCCCTGAGTTCCTCGGCGTTCTGCACCATGGTGCGGAACTTGAACATGGTGAACTGCTCGCCGCCCAGCCCGGCCCGGCGCTGCTGGAACAGCACGGGTCCGGGACTGCTGCTGCGGACGGCGGCCGCGACCACCAGCAGCAGCGGGGTGAGCAGCAGCAGTCCCACGGCGGCCAGCAGCCGGTCGACGATCTCCTTCGGCAGCCGGGCGGCCAACGACCCTGCGGGCGCCCGGAGATGGAGCAGCGGCAGGCCGCCGACCGTCCTGACGTCGAGCCGGGCGGCGCAGACGTCCGAGAGCCGCGGGCTGATCAGCAGCTGGACCCCCTCGGCGTCGAGGTCCCAGCCGAGACGGCGCAGTGCCATCTGGTCCAGGGCCGCGTCCGGCAGCACGATGACCATCTCGCAGCCGGTCCGGCGGACCACCGGGAGCACGTTGTCCCGGCCGCCGAGGACGGGCAGTTGCGGGTCGGGCAGCCGGTCCGGCAGCGGTGCCGCGGTGAGGCAGGCGCCGATCAGCCGCAGACCGTGCGGCGACTGCCGGGCCAGCGACTCGGCCAGCTCGGCGACCGCCCCGGGGTTGCCGACCACCAGGACCCGGCGCAGGTCGCGCCCGGCCGCCCAGGCGACCGCCAGCCGCCACTGCAGCACGCGGCGCAGCAGTGCGGTCAGCACGCCCGCCCCGGCCAGTGCGAGCACCGCGTCGTGGACCAACTCGTCCCGGCCGAGGGCGAGTTCGGAGCCGAGCACGGCGACGGCCCCGAGGGCGAGCGCGGCCCTGGTTATTCGGCGGTAGTCCTCCCGGCCGCCGGCCAGGTGGCGCTGTCCGTAGCCGCGCACGGCCAGCAGGGCGAGCGGCCACAGCAGCGGCAGCAGGAGGACGACCTCCCGCCGTCCGCCGCAGAGGTGGGCGGTGAAGGCGGTGGCGGCTGCAGCCACCAGGTCCATGACGACGAGCTTCGGGAGATGGTCGTACTGCCACCTCCGGTGCAGCTCACGCGGTGTGATGACATCACGGATTCTCTCCGAACGTGCGGCCGACTCCACGGCCATGCTTCCCCCCTGGTGCGTCCGACGAAGGTTGCCCGAACTGCGAGAAGCGAGCGCCGGACACCGACATCCCCCACCGAAGGCCGTGTCGCTCGCGTAGCACCATGCGATCCCCAGGGAGCAAGGTAGTCGCCCGATCACCTCCCGCGAGGACAAACCGCAAACAATCTCTCCAACTATGTAGCAGTACAGTGGAGATAGCGTTAGTACGAACACACGTACGCGGGCCGCCCGAACACCGAATCCCCTGACCACGGCACACGATCCGGCGCATACTTGGCACGCGCCAGCTGGAGGGGAACGATGAATCCTGTGACGGTCGAAGTGATCGTGGTCACCTGGAACAGTGCCGAGGTCCTGCCCGGGCTGCTGGACTCCCTGGAGCAGGGGCTCCACGGCGTCCACTGGAGACTGACGGTGGCCGACAACGCCTCCGCCGACGACACCCTGACGATCCTTCAGGACCGGTTCCCCGAGGCCGGGATCGTCCGGACCGGGTACAACGCCGGGTACGCGGCGGCCATCAACGCCGCCCTCGCCCGGATCGCCCCCTGCACCGCCGTCCTGGTCCTCAACCCGGACATCCGGCTCGCCCCCGGCTGCGTCGCGGCCATGCTCCCGCAGCTCGGCCGGGCGGACACCGGCATCGTGGTCCCCCGCCTGCACGGCGAGAGCGGCGCCCTGACCCACTCGCTGCGCCGCGAACCCGCCGTGCTGCGGGCGGTCGGCGAAGCCGTCCTCGGCAACCGGCGGGCCGGGCGCTTCGCGCTGCTCGGCGAGATCGTCACCGCCGAGGCCGCCTACCGCACCGCCGCCTGCGCCGACTGGGCCACCGGCGCGGCCCTGCTGATCTCCTGGCAGTGCGTCCAGGACTGCGGCCCTTGGGACGAATCGTTCTTCCTGTACTCCGAGGAGACCGAGTACGCACTGCGCGCCCGCGACCTCGGCCACCGCACCCGGCTCGCCCCCGAGGCCCACGCCGTGCACCTGGAGGGCGACTCCGAGGTCTCGCCCCGGCTGTGGACACTGCTCACCCTCAACAAGGTCCGGCTGTTCCGCCGCCGCAACTCGGCGCCGGCCACGGCCCTGTTCTGGGCGGCGACCCTGCTGCGCGAGAGCTCCCGGGCCCTGCTCGGCCACCGGCGCAGCCGCCGGGCCGCCGCCGCCCTGCTCAGCCCGGCCCGCCTGCGGACCCGGCCCACCGCGGACAACCTGGCCTGAACCGTGTACCTCTCCTCCAGCCGGGCCGCCGACTCCACCCAGCAGGCCGCGGCCGGATCACCCCGGTCCCGGGCCGGGCGCCGGGTCGCCGCCAACGTCGTGGCCCTGGGCCTGGTCAGCTTCCTCACCGACATCTCCTCCGAGATGGTCAGCTCGGTGCTGCCGCTGTACTACACCTCGGTCCTCGGTCTGACGATGCTTCAGACCGGTTTCCTGGACGGCCTGTTCAACGGTGCCTCGGTCTTCCTGCGGCTGGCCGGCGCCCATCTCGCCGACCGCTTCCACGTCCGCAAGCCGGTCGCGGTGGCCGGCTACGCGCTCTCCGCCGTGTGCAAGCTGGGCCTGCCGGCGGCCGGTGCGTCACTGCCTGGCATCAGCGCCGTGCTGGCCGTGGACCGCAGCGGCAAGGGTCTGCGGACCGCCCCGCGCGACGCGCTGATCTCGCTCTCCAGCACCCCCGAGACCCAGGGCCGGGCCTTCGGCGTGCACCGCACCCTGGACACCGCGGGCGCCTTCGGCGGCCCGCTGATCGCCTTCGCCGTGCTCTCGGCCGTCGCCACCGCCTACGACGCGGTGTTCGTGGCCAGCTTCTGCGTGGCCGCCGTGGGCGTCCTGGTGCTGCTGCTCTTCGTCCGCGAGCGGCGCGGCAGTACGGCCGGAGGCACCGCCGGAAGCACCGCCGGAGGCACCGCCGCCGAGCGCCGGCCGGTCACCCTCCGCACCGGGCTCGGCCTGCTGCGCGACCGGAGATTCGGCCGCACCTGCCTGTGCGTGATGCTGCTGGAGACCGCGACCATCAGCGACGCCTTCGTCTACCTGACGCTCCAGCACCAGGACGACCTCGCCGCCCGCTGGTTCCCGCTGCTGGCCCTCGGCACCGCCGCCCCGTACCTGCTGCTCTCGCTGCCGCTGGGCTCGCTCGCCGACCGGGTCGGGCCCTGGCGGCTCTTCCTCGGCGGACACGTCTGCTTCCTCGGGGTGCTGGCACTGCTCGCCTCCTCCTGGGGCGGCCCCGCGGTGCTGGTCGCGGTGCTCGCCCTGCACGGCGTGTTCTACGCGGCCACCGACGCCCCGCTGATGGCGCACGCCGCCGCCCTGCTGCCCGCCCACGCCCGGACCTCGGGCTTCGCGGTGCTGCAGAGCCTCCAGGCCCTCGGGATGTTCGCCTCCTCGCTGCTGTTCGGGATGGCGTACCGCTTCCAGGGCCCGCAGTGGACGCTGCACGTCTTCGGCGCCGGGCTGCTGCTCTGCCTGGTGGCGGCGGCCCTGCTGATCCGCACCACCGAGAAGCCGACCGTGGAAGAGGCGATGTGACACCGCCCCGGGAAGCCCTGCCCGAGACCGACCAGGACGGCCCGGTGTTCACCAGGGCCCGGGTGATCGTCTTCGCCCTGGCCCTGGTCCTGCTCGCCGCCCTCGGCGTCGGCTACGGCCTGCACGCCGCCGGCCGCGCCGACCGCAGCATGCACCGGGGCTCCGGAGCCGCCCCCGCCGCCGACGAGCTGAACCTCACCGGCGCCCACGGCGAGCTGCTCTTCCGCGACACCGAACCCGGGCCCGGCTTCGGCTTCCTGGCCACCGTCGACCGCGCCGACTCCACCGGCCCGCGCACCGTCGGCCGGACCTCCTGCGAGCGCGTCTACGCCGCCGCCGGGACGGTCGTCTGCCTCACCACCGAGTACGGCGCGATCCCCAGCCACCACGTCAGGATCCTGGACGCCACCCTGCACGAGACCCGCAGGATCGACCTCGGCGCGGGCGCCCCCAACCGCGCCCGGATCTCGGCCGACGGCCGGATGGCCTCCTGGACGGTCTTCACCTCCGGCGACTCCTACGCCACCAACTCCTTCTCCACCCGCACCTCCATCCTGGACGTCCGCAGCGGAGCCCTGACCGCGACCCTGGAGGACTTCACCGTCCACAAGGACGGCAGGCTCTACATGCCGGTGGACCGCAACTTCTGGGGCGTCACCTTCACCTCCGACGACAACACCTTCTACGCCACCATGTCCCCGGTCAGCACCGGGAGGACCTACCTGGTCAAGGGGGATCTGGCGGCCCGCGCCTTCACCGTGCTCAGGGAGAACGTCGAGTGCCCCTCGCTCTCCCCCGACAACACCCGGATCGCCTTCAAGAAGCGCATCTCCGGCGATCCCGTCCGGCCCTGGCGGCTGTACGTCCTCGACCTGGCGAGCGGCAGGGAGACCGAACTCGCCGAGACCCACAGCGTCGACGACCAGGCCGCCTGGCTCGACGACGCCACCCTCGCCTACGCGCTGCCGGCCCCCGGCGGCACCGGATCCGATCTGTGGACCGTCCCCGCCGACGGCACCGGCGCCCCCGCCCTCCTGCTGCACGGCGGCTTCTCCCCCGCGCTGCTGCCCTGAGCCCGCCGCGGACCAACGCGACCGGCTCGACCAACGCGCCCGCCGCCGCGGCATCCGGCGGCGGCGGGCGTCCGATGGCCGGTCAGTAGATCAGGTACCCGGGCCGGTGCCCCTCGTCGGCGATCTCGCCGTCCGCCTGGGACCTCAGCCGGTGCGACAGGTCCTCCAGCGCCCGCGAGGCCGCGAGCTCCTCGCCGATCCGCGCCAACGGGCGGTCGTCCACGCTGCGGGTCGACTCGCCGTGCCCGCGCAGCCCCGGTGCCCTCGGTCCGACCAGAGCCGCCTCGCAGACGGTGTGCACACCGTCCTCCGAGAAGCTCAGCTGCACATCCCACTGGTTCTGCATGACCGACCTCCCAATCCCCCTTCTGCCGTCGCTACCACCAGCGTGCGCCCCGTCCCCGCCGCCTGCAAGAGTCCGGCGCACCGCCGCCGCCCGCCCCGCCGGACGGCGCGCACGGCGTTCTCCGACCGGCCGTCAGAGCGCGCCGTCACCTCCCTTCTCCCTTCGCGCCGGACCCGGCCGTCCCCTCGGCGGAGATCGACGGCGCCGACCTCACGGCGCCGGCCGCGCCGGCACTCGCCGCCGCGGCGGTCCGGCGGGAGGCGGCGGCCGGCGCGGACGGCGCCCGCGCCCTGCGGGCCCGTACCGTTCAGGACGTGACCTCGGACCGGGTCCGCAGGAGAATGGGGTGAGGTGATCTCTCCGAGGGAGGGAGCTCGGACATGGCCCGCTCAGTCGGTATCGACCTCGGTACCACCAACTCCGTCGTCTGCATCCTGGAGGGCGGCGAGCCCTCCGTCATCCCGAACGCCGAGGGGGCCAGGACGACGCCGTCCGTCGTCGCCTTCGGCAAGGGCGGCGAGGTCCTGGTCGGTGAGGTCGCCAAGCGCCAGGCGGTCACCAACGTGGACCGCACCGCCCGCTCGGTCAAACGCCACATGGGCGAGCCCGGCTGGCACTTCCCGGAGTCCGGCGACATCGACGGCAAGCGGTACACGGCGCAGGAGATCTCCGCCCGGGTGCTGCAGAAGCTCAAGCGGGACGCCTCCGCCTACCTGGGCGAGGAGGTCACGGACGCCGTGGTCACCGTCCCCGCGTACTTCAACGACGCCCAGCGGACGGCGACCAAGGAGGCCGGTGAGATCGCCGGTCTGCGGGTGCTGCGGATCGTCAACGAGCCGACCGCGGCCGCGCTCGCCTACGGGCTGGACAAGGAGAACGAGCAGACGATCCTGGTCTTCGACCTCGGCGGCGGCACCTTCGACGTCTCGCTGCTGGAGATCGGCGAGGGCGTGGTGGAGGTGAAGTCCACCAACGGCGACACCCACCTCGGCGGGGACGACTGGGACCAGCGGGTCGTCGACCACCTGGTCAAGGAGTTCAGGAACGGCTACGGCGTGGACCTCGGCAAGGACCGGATGGCCTCGCAACGGCTCCGGGAGGCGGCCGAGAAGGCGAAGATCGAACTGTCCTCGGCCACCGAGACCACCATCAACCTGCCCTACATCACGGCCTCCGCCGAGGGCCCGCTGCACCTGGAACAGCGGCTCAGCCGGGCCGAGTTCCAGCAGCTCACCGCCGACCTGCTGGAACGCTGCAAGACCCCGTTCCACCAGGCGGTGGAGGACGCCCGGATCACCGTGCAGGACATCGACCACGTGATCCTGGTCGGCGGCTCGACCCGGATGCCGGCCGTCACCGAGCTGGTCAAGGAGCTCACCGGGCGCGACCCGCACAAGGGCGTCAACCCGGACGAGGTCGTCGCCATCGGCGCCGCCCTGCAGGCCGGTGTCCTCAAGGGTGAGGTCAAGGACGTCCTGCTGCTCGACGTCACCCCGCTGTCCCTCGGCATCGAGACCAAGGGCGGCATCATGACCAAGCTGATCGAGCGCAACACGACGATCCCGACCAAGCGCTCGGAGATCTTCACCACGGCCGAGGACAACCAGCCGTCCGTGCAGATCCAGGTCTACCAGGGCGAGCGCGAGATCGCCGCGTACAACAAGAAGCTCGGCATGTTCGAGCTGACCGGCCTGCCGCCGGCCCCCCGCGGCCTGCCGCAGATCGAGGTCACCTTCGACATCGACGCCAACGGCATCATGCACGTCGGCGCCAAGGACCTCGGCACCGGCCGGGAGCAGCGGATGACCGTCACCGGCGGCTCCGCCCTGCCGAAGGAGGACATCGGCCGGATGATGCGGGACGCCGAGCAGCACGCCGAGGAGGACCGTCGCAGGCGCGAGGCCGCCGAGACCCGCAACCAGGCCGAACACCTCGTCTACACCACCGAGAAGCTGCTCCGGGAGAACCCGGACAAGGTCCCGGAGAACGTGAAGAGCGACGTCGACCGGGCGATGACCGAGCTCAGGGAGGCCCTGAAGGGCACCGACGACGCGGCGGTCCGCACCGCACTGGAGCGCGCGAACACGGCGGCGCAGCAGATCGGCGCCGCGATGTACGCGCAGGCGTCGCAGTCCCGGGCGCAGGGCGGCCCGGCGGCGGAGGGCGGCCCGTCCGCACCCCGGGACGACGAGGTGGTGGACGCCGAGATCGTCGACGAGGACCGGCCGAAGGGGACAGCCCCATGAACGATTCCCACGACCGCGACCGCTCCTCGGAACTGGTCCTGTGCGGCCCCCGGCGGCACGCCGAACCGGAGTTCCTCCCCGCCCCTTCGGCCGGCTCCGCCGACGAGGCGCCGACGACGCCCGCCGAGCTGGCGGCCCGGCTGGCCGAGCGCACCGCCGATCTCCAGCGCGTGCAGGCCGACTTCGAGAACTACCGCAAGCGGGTGCGGCGGGACCGGCTGGCCGTCCGCGAGATCGCGGTGGCGAACGTCCTGTCCGGCCTGCTGCCCGTGCTCGACGCCCTGGACCGGGCCCGCGCGTGCGGCGATGTGACCGGCGGCTTCCGGGCCGTCGCGGACGAACTGTCCGATCACCTCGGAGCCCTCGGCCTGCGCTCCTTCGGCGAGGTGGGCGAGCCCTTCGACCCCACCTGCCACGAGGCCCTGCTCAACGCCCGCTCCCCCGACGTCACCGCTCCCACCTGCAGTGCCGTCCACCGGCCCGGCTACCGGGTCGGCGCCCACCTGCTGCGCCCGGCCCAGGTCACGGTCGCCGAGCCGACCGAGGGCTGACGCATCGTCAACCACCGTCCGGGGGCGCCGGATCGGCCGTTCCGACGCCCGGGCGGGAGACTCCACCCGGGTGCGGCCGTCCCGTGCCCGCCGGGCGGCCGCCCCGGACCGGCCGGGACCGTCGGTCCGCCCGGGTACCCTTGCGGATTCGGCGAGGGAGGCATCCGGGGAGGGATCAGGGTGACGCGGACGGCAGGATGGACCGCCAACGGGCTGCACTGGCACGGCGGCCGCCCCTACCTGAGCGCGCGCAACGGCGAGCGGGAGCACGAGCGTCCGGTGGCCTCGGGCGAGCGGATCGGCTGGCTGCTCACCGGCCCGCGCCGCTGCACCGGCGTCTGGCTGCCCGGTGAGCCGCAGCGCCGCCCCTGCCCGCACGGCGCGACCATCGACCCGGCCGGCGCCGCCGTCCAGTGCCCGGCCTGCCAGAGCGCGGACCGGGGCCTCGCGCTGGCCCGCGACCAGATCCTCGACGACGGCCGCACCTACCGCCTCTACCTCGCGTGGCTCGGCACCGGCCTGCTCAAGGTCGGCCTGACCGCCGAACAGCGCGGCACCAGCCGCCTGTTGGAGCAGGGTGCGCTGGCCTTCACCTTCCTCGCGCGCGGCCCGCTGCCGGGCATCCGCCGCGCCGAGCTGACGGTCTCCGGCGCGGGGCTGGCCCGCGAGCGGTACCGCGGCCACGCCAAGACCGAGGGCTGGTGGCACCTGCCGGCCGCCGAGCGGCGCCGCGACGACCTCGCCGGGGCCCGCGCCGAGGCACTGCGCCTGCTGGCCGGCCACCACCGGATCGAGCACCACCCGGACGGCCGGATCACCGACCACGTCGAGCTGTTCGGGCTCACGGACGGCGCCCCCGCCGAGTACCGCGAGGTCGCCGGGCTGTCGGACGGCGCCGTGCTCTCCGGCGCGCTGCGCCGCCCGATCGGCCGCCACCTCTTCCTCGACCAGCCCGACGGCCTGCCGCTGCTGCTGGACACCCGCCGCCTGGCCGGCTGGACGCTCTCCGCCACCGACCGCCCGGCGGGCCCGGGCCTCGACCTCCGCCCGCGCCGCCGCCCCGAGGCGCCGACCACCCAGGACGCCCTGTTCTGAGGCCCGTCCGGCGGTTCCCGCCGGCTACCGCACCGGCCGGAACTCCGGACCGTAGGTGCCGGTGCCGTCGGGCAGCGCGATGCCCATCAGTCTGATCGCCGGAGCCTCCAGGTGGAACATCGCGTACACGGCGTCGTCCAGGGCGTCCCGGTCGCCCCGCTCCCAGGCGGTCTCCAGGCCTTCGAGCACCCGCGCGAAGGTCTCGTCGAACTGCCGGAGCAGCTGTCGCACCTCGTCCGGGGGCGAGGGCCAGCCGCCGGGCGGCACCACCCCCATCGGGCGGGTGTCCGGGAACGGGACGGCTTCACCGCTGTACTCCCAGGCCCTGCCGGTCTGACGCAGCCGCCGCTCGTGGTAGATCTCACCGAACGCGTAGTAGTGCGCCGGGAAGTCGTCGCCGAACGGCTCGTCCGGCGAGGCCGAGGTCCCTTCGCCCTGCTCCTTGATGGTCCTGATCGCGGTCTCGACGCCGCCGAGACCGCGCACCCGGGTCAGCCGGTTCGGCCCGATCCGCAGGGTCAGCTGGCCGGCCTCGGAGACCGCGGGGCGGACGGCCCGGAACGCGGCGAGCAGCGCGTCGTAGAACGCGCCGATGGTCGGCGGCCCGACCTCCCGGGTGAGCGGGGCCTCGGGCGTCTCGATGCCCATCAGGACGTCCCTGACGTACGGCTTGGTGAGCCCGGAGAGGTACACGGTGAGGCCGCTCCGCACCCCGCCGGGCAGCGGCCCGGGATAGGTCGGGACGGCGGCGGTGATCTTCGGTGAACCGCCCACGGCCACCAGCAGGTTGCAGGCCAGGCCCATGTGGTACATCTCGTCGGCGATGATGCGCTCGATCAGTCTGGCGGGCTCGCCGGAGCGGTCCCTGATGGACCACCAGCCGCACAGGTAGGGCGGGATGGTGGCCAGTTCCAGCTCCACCGCGGCCTGCAGGGCGCTCCTGATCCAGGAGACGTCGCGCCGGTCACGGGCCACCCCCATCAGCTGGACGACGCTGCCCACCGCACCGGCCACCGCCGCACCCGCCGCCTCGGCCACCGCCCCGGGGCCCTCGCCGCGCGGCCCGGCCGACGCCGTCCCCGCCAGGAGGGCCGGGGCTCCGGTCGCCAGCGTGGCTGATCGGAGGAACCCCCGGCGGCCCAGGGACGGCAGCCGCCGGCCCGTCCCGTTCTCGACCGGATCGCTCACAGCGTGCTCCGTTCTCAGAGGGCTCCACCCGGTGCGGAGCCGCGTCCGCCTGCTCCCGGCGGGTGGCGAAGCTACCAAGGAGACCGGGCCGGGACCCGGCACCGCCGCCGGTCCGGTGTGCCTGCCGCCCGGTTTGCCACCCGGGCGGGTCAATCCGCCGCTCGCGCCCGCCCGGTCCGCGCGGCACGACACGGCAGGCAGGTCGCGGGGGTGCCGGCCGGGGAGGTGCCGGCGGTGCCGTACGGATGCTGCCGGGTGGGCGTGCCGACATCATGGAAACAGCACTCCTGAACGCGGTACACCGAGGAGGTCCGCCGTGACCGGAACCGGATGGAGCCTCCCGACCGACACCCCCCGCGAGTGGCTGCCCGCACTCGACGTTCCCGAGCCCGGCCGGCAGCGCCGGCTGACCGTCCTGCTGCGGCTGCTGCTGCTGGTCCCGCAGTTCGTCGTGGTCTTCCTGCTGGGGATCGTGGCCCTGCTCATGGTGGTGATCGGGTGGTTCGCCGCCCTCGTCCTCGGCAGGCTGCCGGACCCCGTGCACGAGTTCCTGGCCGGGTACCTCGGCTACTCGACCCGGGTGAACGCCAGCGCCATGCTGCTGGTCGACCGCTACCCGCCGTTCACCCTCGAAGCACCCCCGGACTACCCGGTCCAGCTGGAGCTGCGGGCCGGGCCGCTCAACCGCCTGGCCGTGTTCTTCCGACTCCTGCTGATGATCCCGGCCGCCGTCGTGAGCAGCCTGGTCACCGCCGGCTGGTACAGCCTGGCGTTCTTCTTCTGGCTGCTGGTCCTGCTGCTCGGACGCATGCCGCGCCCGCTGTTCGAGGCGACCGCCGCCACCCTGCGGTACGGGATGCGCGTGCACGCCTACGGTCTGCTGCTCACCCCGGCCTATCCCAAGCGGCTGTTCGGCGACGACCTGCCCCCGGACACCCTGGAGGGGCCGCGCTCCGCCACCCGGCCCCTGCTGCTGGGCGGACCGGCCAAGGCCCTGGTCGTCGCCTTCCTCGTGCTCGGACTCCTCGGCTACGTCGCCTCGTCCTTCGGCAGCCCCCGCAGCGAGGAGAACGCGGATCCGCGCGGGGGCCCCGCCGCGACGCTGTCGGTGCAGCACCGGGCACCGCCGTGGCCGGCGGCCGACGGCAGGCCGCTCGGCCGGCCCTAGAACCGGTGGGCGTCCACCTCGGCGAGGTAGCGGGCGCGGGTCGGCCCGTCGAGGAAGGACGCCTCGAAGGAGTTCCTGGCCAGGGTGCGGACCTGCTGCTCGGTGAGGCCGAGGACGGCGGCGACCTCGGTGAGGTTCAGGTCGACGTAGCCGCCGAAGTAGGCGGGGTCGTCGGAGTTGACGGTGGCGACCAGTCCGGCGTCGAGCATCCGCCGCAGCGGGTGGTCCGCGAGGGTGTCGATGCAGCGCAGCCGCACGTTGGAGAACGGGCAGAGGGTCAGCGGGATCCGCTCCCGAACCAGGCGCTCGACCAGCTCCGGGTCCTCCATCGCCCGCAGGCCGTGGTCGATCCGCTCGACCTTCAGCAGGTCCAGCGCCTCCCGGACGTACTCGGCGGGGCCCTCCTCGCCCGCGTGGGCGACGGCGCGCAGGCCCAGTGCGCGGGCCCGGTCGTAGACGGCGGTGAACTTGGACGGCGGGTTGCCGACCTCGGCGGAGTCCAGGCCGACCGCGGTGATCCGGTCCAGGTACGGCAGGGCCGACTCCAGGGTGGCGAGCGCGGACTCGGCCGACTGGTCGCGCAGGAAGCACAGGATCAGCCGGGTGGTGATGCCGTACCCGGCCTCGCTGCGCTCCAGCGCGGCGGTGAGCCCGGTGACGACGGTGTCGATCGGGACACCCCGGGCGGCGTGCGCCTGCGGGTCGAAGAAGATCTCCGCGTGCCGGACGCCCTGGGCCCGGGCGCGGGCCAGGTACGCGTCGGCCAGGTCGGTGAAGTCCTGCGCGGTGTGCAGGACGTCCATCAGCCGGTAGTACAGGTCCAGGAAGGACTGCAGGTCGTCGAAGCGGTACGCCGCGCGCAGCTGCTCCACGTCGGCGAAGGGCAGCGTGACGCCGTTGCGCTCGGCCAGCGCGAAGGCCAGCTCCGGCTCCAGCGTGCCTTCGATGTGCAGGTGCAGCTCGGCTTTGGGTATCGGCATCGGTCAATCCTACGGACTCATGCCCTCCGGAAATATCTGACGAGTCAGTTACTGTTGTGTCAGGTGAATTGCTCGTCCCCTCGACAAGGCAGGTTTCCCCCATGCAGCTCGTCTACGTCCTCGATGCCTACTGCGGCTGGTCCTACGGCTTCGCCCGCACCATGGCCACGGTCGCCGACCGCCACCCCGAGCTGCCCGTCGAGGTGGTCTCCGGCGGCCTGTTCACCGGTGCCCGCCGGGTGCCGATCCGCGAGTTCGGCTACGTCCAGGGCGCGAACGCCCGGATAGCCGAGCTGACCGGGGTCGAGTTCGGCCCGGCCTACGAGCGGCTGATCGCCGACGGCTCGTTCGTGATGGACTCCGAGGACGCCGCCCGCGGCCTCGCCGCCCTGCGCGCCGCCGCCCCCGGGCGCGCCGCCGAGCTGGCCGCCGACATCCAGGAGGCGTTCTACCGGGACGGCCTGAGCCTCTCCGACGCCGCCACCTACCGGAAGACCGCCGAAGCCGCGGGCCTGGACGCCGACGCCGTCGTCCGCCACTTCGAGTCCCCCGCCGCGACGGCCGACGCCGCCGCCGACTTCCGCCGGGCCGCCCAGCTCGGCGTCGAGGGCTTCCCGACCCTCCTCGCGGTGGACGGCCGCCGGGCCACCGTCCTGGCCGTCGGCCACGCCACCGCCGCCGAGGTGGACCGCCGCCTCGCCGCCCTCCGGTGATCCGAGACCACCCTCCCCCAGGAGACTTTCCGATGAACACCCTCGACTTCAAGGTCGTCGACCTGGACTTCCCGGTCGGCAGCAGGAACAAGACCGCCACCCTGGTCACCGGCGAGCGCGAGGCCCTGCTGGTCGACACCGGCTTCACCCGGGCCGACGGTCACCGCCTGGTGGCCGAGGTCCTGGACTCCGGCAAGGAGCTGACCACGGTCTTCATCAGCCACGGCGACCCGGACTACTACTGGGGCGCCGAGGTCGTCGCGGACGCCTTCCCCCAGGCCCGGCTGGTCGCCACCACACCGGTGATCGGCCACATCCGCGCGAAGTTCGAAGGAAAGCTGAAGGCCTGGGAGGCGGTCGGCGCCAACCGTCCGACCCGGCTGGTCGAGCCGGCACCGCTCACCGGGGACCTGTACCTGGAGGGCCACCGCTTCCAGCTGATGGGCGGGAGCGCCGGTCTGCCCGACCGCCACTACCTCTGGCAGGCCGAGCACCGCGCGGTGCTCGGCGGTGTCCTGGTCTTCCAGCGCGAGCACGTCTGGACCGCCGACACGCCCCGGGTCGAGCAGCGCACCACCTGGATCGAGCTGCTGAACGAGATGGAGGCGCTGGACCCGCGCCTGGTCGTCCCCGGCCACCGGCTGCCCGGCACCCCCGCCGACCCCAGCGCCATCGCCTGGACCCGCGACTACCTGCTGGCCTTCGAGGCGATGCTCCCCGCGGCCGCCAACGGCGCGACCGTCACCGAGGAGCTGGTCGAGCGGTACCCGGACGCGGGCATGCTGATCGCCGCCCAGATCGGCCCGAAGGTCGCCAAGGGCGAGCTGGCATGGGGCTGACGCCGACCGCACCCGTGCTCTCCGCCGCCCCCGCCGACGTGGTCCGCCGGCAGTACCCGGCCTCCGCCGGGGTGGTCCGCCGGCAGTACCCGGCCTCCGCCGACGGCGATCCCGACGCCCTGCGGGCCACCCTGGCCGACGACGTCGAGTGGACCGAGATGACCGGCTTCCCGCTCGCCGGGACGTACCGCACCCCGCCGGGGTCACCGCCGACGTGACGGCGGAACCCGCCCGGGACCGGGACGGCTGGACCGCCCACGACGACAGCTACGCGGTGGACGGCGAGAACGTCGTGGTGCCGGCCCGCCACACCGCCGTCGACCGGGCCACCGGCGGGCCGCTGGACGTCGGGGTGGCCCACCACTTCGTGGTCCGGGACGGGCTGATCGTCCGCTTCGAACAGTCCGTGGACACCGCGGAGGTGCTGGCCGCGATGCGGCCCTGAAGCCCGGCCGCCCCGGCCCGGACTGGACGGCCGGTGCACCCGGCCGGGACGATTGGGCCGGGCACCAGTTCGATCGACCAGGGAGGGCTCGCGGTGGCGGACCAGCAGATCAGCAGCGGGGCACAGGCCGCCGCCGACCCCCGGATCAGGGCGGTCGGCGTGCTGCTGAGTGCTTCCGCCCTGCTGGAGCACCAGCTCGGCACCGCGATCCAGCGCGAGGCCGGGATCAGCCACCCGATGTTCGAGATCCTGCTGATCCTGGCCGAGCGCCCCGACGGCGCCCCGATGAGCGAGCTCTCCGGACGGCTGGTCGTCACCAGCGGCGGCGCGACCCGCCTGGTCGACCGGATGGTCAAGGCCGAGCTGGTCCGGCGCCGCCCGTCCCCCGACGACCGGCGGGTCCAGCTGGTCTCGATGACCGAGCAGGGCGAGGAGGCGCTCGTCCGGGCCGCCCGTGCGCACGTCCGGGAGGCGGACCGGCAGCTGTACGCGGCGCTGCCGCCGGGCGAGCTCACCGACATGATCGGTGCACTCGACCGGGTCGGGCGGCACGCCCGCTCCCTGCTGCCGCCGCTCCGCTAGTCCGGCCGCCGGTGCGGACGGTCGAGCCGGCCCCGACGCGTCGGCGGATCGTCCGGCACTGTCCTCCCGGCCTGTGGGCCCCGTCCTTATCCGGTGCTGACGCCCCTCCGGGCACCCTGGTGAGGTCACTCACAGCGTTTCGGAGCAGGTCCTGACCCTGTGGCAGACTCGGGAGCCATGCACACCAGCCAGACATCCAGGACGATCCGGGCAGCGGTCTTCGCCGCCCTGGTGGTGCTGCTGGCTGCCCTGAGCCAGGTGGTGCTGAGCGGTCGGCCGCTGCCGGTGACCGTGCTCGGCACGGCCGCCCTGGCGACCTTCCTGGTCGCGTTCGTCTGCTCCGGCGCCGAGCGGGGCTTCGGCCGGATCCTGGCCCTCTTCCTCCCGACCGAACTGGCGGTCAACGTCCTGTTCGACCTCGGCCAGGCCACCTGCCCCGGCGGCGACACCGCGCTGCACGGCGGCCGGACCGGCCTCGAAGCCCTGATCTGCGGCGGCGGCTCGGTCGGCGGCTTCCTCACCGACCCGGCGGCCACGGCGACCTCGCTGAACGGGCTCTCGGTGCTGGTCGGGCACGTCCTGCTCGCCGTGCTCGCCTCCTGGTGGCTGCGGCAGAGCGAGCGCGCCCTGCGCGGCCAGGCCACGGTGGCCCGGGCCCTGCGCGAACTGCTCGCGGGCGCGCGGCCGGTGCTGCGCCTGCTCGCCCCGCTCCCGGTCCGGCCGGTGCTCCGGCTGCGGATCCCGCGGGCCAGCCGCGAGCGGGTCCCCGCCGAGCCCGCGCTGCTCCGCCCCGCCGTCCGACGCGGCCCGCCGGCCTGCGCGCCGGCCTGCTGAGCACCGTCCCGTACCTCACGCAGGCCCCGCCGCCCACGGCACTTCGCCGGGGCGCGCCCAGCCGTACCCGGACCGCGTGAAACAGGAACCCACCATCATGAGCAACCAGCAGAAGAAGCTGAACAAGTCCGCCACCGAGCGACTGAAGGAGCAGCGGCTCCGCGAGGAGAAGTCCGCCAGGACGCGCCGCCGGATCGTGATCGGCGCGGCCTGCGCCGCCGTCCTGGCCCTGGCGGTGGGCGTGACGGTCGCGGTGAGCGGCAACGACGGCGGTGACGGCGCCGCCTCGGGGCCGCTGGTGGTCCCCGCCAACGCCTCCGGCCAGGACGGCACCGTGATCACCTACGGCAGGGCCGACGCCCCGCACACCCTCAAGATCTACGAGGACTTCCGCTGCCCGATCTGCGAGCGGCTGGAGACCACCGACGGCAAGACGATCCAGCAGCTCGCGGACAGCGGCACCTACAAGATCGAGTACCACATAGCCACCTTCCTGGACGCCAACCTCGGCGGAAAGGGCTCGCGCACCGCGCTGGCGGCGGCCGGGGCCGCGCTGAACGAGGGCGTGGACAAGTTCAAGCAGTTCCACGACGTGCTCTACGCGAACCAGCCGAACGAGCAGACCGACGGTTTCGGCGACGTCAACCACCTGCTCGACCTGGCCGGGAAGGTCCCCGGGCTGAAGACGGACGCCTTCGTCAAGGCCGTCCAGGACGGCACCTACGCGCCGTGGGCGGCCAAGGTCTCCCAGGCGTTCAACTCCAGCGGTGTCAGCGGCACGCCCACCCTGATGCTGGACGGCAAGACGCTGAACGTCTTCACCAACGGCACCCCGATCAGCCCCGAGCAGTACCAGGCGCTCGTCCAGCAGACCATCTCGGCGGGCTGAGCCGATGTCCTTCACCGAGACCGTCCGAACCGGGCGGCGGACGGCCTGGCTGCTGGTGGTGACCGGAGCGGTCGGGCTGGCCGCCTCGATCGAGCTGACCCTGGACAAGATCCGGCTGCTCCAGAACCCGTCCTACGTGCCCAGCTGCAACATCAACCCGATCATCAGCTGCGGTTCGGTGATGCGCAGCTCCCAGGCGTCGGTCTTCGGCTTCCCCAACTCGCTGATCGGGCTGGTGGCCTTCGGCGTGGTGATCGCGATCGGCGCCGGGCTACTGGCCGGGGCGACGTACCGGCGGTGGTTCTGGCTCGGCCTGCAGGCCGGCGTGGTCTTCGGCATCGGCTTCGTCACCTGGCTGATGACCCAGACGCTGTACTCGATCAACGCGCTCTGCCCGTACTGCATCGTGACCTGGTCGGCGATGATCCCGCTGTTCTGGTACACCACCCTGCACAACCTGCGCGGCGGGGTGATCCCCGTGCCGCGTGGGCTGCGCCCGGTGGTCCGGGAGGCGGCCCGCTACCACTGGGCGGTGCCGGTGCTCTGGTACGCGGTGATCGCCCTGCTGATCCTGGACCGCTTCTGGTACTACTGGCGGACCCTGATCTGACGCTCGGCCCCGACGCGGCGGCCCGGATCCCGGTCCGGCCCGCCGCATCCCGTGCGCGTCCCTGGCAAGTCCCGGGCGCACGACGGGCGCACGACGGGAGTACGACGGGCGCACGACCCCGCCCGCAGGGCTGCCCGCCGCGGTGAAGCGGTTCACCGCGAACCGGCCGCCGCGGCGCCTTCAGTCCGCGTCGACCAGCCCGGCCAGCTCGCCGAAGGCCGCCCGGGTGGCCCTGGAGGGAGTCAGCCGCCCCCCGAAACCGGTGTCCTGCAGGCCCTCGTCGTACGGGATGGTGACGACCTCCCCGCAGAGCTCCGCGACCTCGGGCACCCGGTGCCCGGCGGGCCCGCCCCGACCGGGCTCGGTGTGCACCACCGCCACCACGCTGGAACGGGCCAGCGCCCGGTGGCCCTCCCACTCCAGGAGTTCCAGCAGTGCCGCCGTGTCCCGCAGGCCGTGCTCCGGGCCGTCCACGAGCACCAGGCGGTCGGCCGAGTCCAGCACGGCACGGACGTGGGTGTCGAGCGTGGGTGCCCGGCAGGTGGTGACCGTCGTGTCGTAGTACCCCCGCAGGGCGCTCAGCACCCGCCGGTACTGCCCCCCGGTCAGCCCTTCGTGGCGACGGCCCCCGCCGAGGATGTGCACCCCCTCCGGGCCGGGGCTCAGGTACTCCCGCAGCGCCGCCCATCCGGGCGCGGCTTCCTCCTCGGCCAGCCACCACAGTCCGTCGGACACCGTCGGGTGCCCCAGGGCGCTGAGGGCGTGGGCGCCCCGGCCCGAGTCCAGTGCGACCACCGGCCGGCCGCCGGAGCGGGTGAGCGCCGCGCCGAGCATGACGGCGGTGGTCGCCAGCCCGGTGCCCAGGACCGGCGCGAGCACGGCGATCCGGTGGAACCGGGTGGGCGGCGGCGGAGGCTCGACACCGCTGCCGGCCGCCCCGGCCGAAGCGGGCTGCGCGGCCTCGGTTGCACCGCCGCCGAGGACCGCCGGCGGCCGCGGCCCCGCCGACTGGTGGCCGTTCAGCAGCGCCCGGCCGCGCTGGGGCATCCAGGCCGTCAGCCGGGTGTCCTCGGCACCGGCCGCCAGGCGGCCCCGGAACTCCGCGACCAGCCGGTCCAGGCCGGGCCTCGTGTTCGGCTCCTCCCGGAGGCAGTGCGCGACGAGGGTGAGCCACCGGCGGTCCTGCACGGTCGGCTTGCCGACCATGTCGCCCCAGATGATCCGGTAGTCGTCGCCGTCCCGGGCGGCGGGGTCGTACTCCCGTCCGGTCGCGCAGTAGAACAGCACCTCCCCCAGGGTGTGCACCAGACTGCCGACCGACGACCGCAGCGGCCTGCGGAAGACGGCGTCCCACGACCTCTCGTCGCTGAGCAGGCGGGAGACGGCCGGGTCCCCCCGCCAGTCGGTGACCACGGGCGCGTCCCCGGTGACGACGATGCGGTCCAGGTCGAGCTGGACCGGGGCAATGCCGTTGTCCAGGACCCGGCGCAGCGCGAGCGCCAGGTGGAGTGCGAGGTGGTGCAGCAGCGCCGAGTTCAGCAGCGGCCCGCAGACGTCGACGAACTCGCGCAGGGTCGGCGCGGGCCGTCCGGCCGGGGTGAGCGGGACGGCGGTGGCCAGCCACGGGGCGAGGTCGTCCGTCCCCTCCGCGACCACCTTCGGGGCGTAGCGGGCCCCGACGCTGCGCAGGTTCCTGGCCTCGGCCCGGATCAGCCGGATGCGCTGCCGGTGGTCGTCGGGCAGGATCCGCAGGTTCACCACCGCGCCGCCGTCGTCCGCGCCGACGTACGCCCACTCCTCGGTCGCCGACCGGCCCAGCACCCGGTACGGCCCGGCGGCGCGCGGGTCCCCCGGTCGACGCGGGACCATCCGGCCCGTCGTGGCCAGCGCGGCGGCGGTCGGCGGGAGTTCGGCCGTCAGGGGTTCGGCCGGCGTGGGTGCGGCCGACGGGAGTCCGGCCGTCCGCTCCGCCGCGGCCCGGTCCGCCGACTCTCGCTCGGCCCGCTCCCGGGCCGCCGGCTCCCCGACTCCGAGGCGGTGCAGCAGCGTTCGGCCGGCCCAGGCGAACGGGCTGCCCGTGCGGTGCGGCCCCGGGCTGCCGCCGGTGTCCAGCCAGCTCGGGAAGTCCGCCGACCGGCCGACCAGTTCGTCGAGCAACCTGCCCACCCGGCCGCTGACGTCGAGCAGTTCGGCGGTCGGCACGGAGTCGAGCAGGACGTCCTTGACCTGTGCCGGGAAGTCGAACGTCCGGTGGGCGGCGGGCCGTTCGGCGGCAGGTGCGGTGGGGCGGAGCAGGCCGCCGAGGACCACCTCGGCGAGTGGAACGGTGTCGGCGGTGCCGAGCAGGGTCGCCTGGATCAGCCGCATCACCGGGACGGTGACCGGTGAGCGGGCGGCGAGGTGGGCGGCGAGGCGGTGGGCCGCGGGGGAGGCCGCGCGCTGGAAGCGCTCCAGCCGGAGCCGGGCGGCGGCAGCCTGGTCCGGCGGGGGCGCAGCGGCCGTCCGGCGGAGCGCGCCGGGGGCCGGGTGCGGTTCCCACAGCGGCAGTTGGGTCTCCCCGTTGGGCGCGGCGAGGAACCGGGACCAGTCGAAGAGGGCCGCCGGGGTGAGGTCGAGCACCGGGATCGGAACGCCGGGGCCGCCCTCGTCGGCGGTCTGCCAGTCCGCGTTGCGCGCGCCGGGGTACGAGGTCCGGACCGCGGCCTGCCCGGCGGCCAGTCCCGTGCCCGGCCACATCCGGCGCGGCAGCGCGTGCAGCACCGCGGTGGGACCCGAGGCGGCCCACCGCTGCAGGACGGTGTGCATCCGCCCGTCCCGCCAGGCCGCTCCGGCGCCGTCGCTGAACACCAGGAACAGGGTCTCGCCGGTGGGGTCGGCCAGCGTCGCGGGGTCGAGCGCGCCCGCCGTCCCGCTCCCGTACGGGCTGCGCACCAGGCGGACCCCGCCGGGCCCGCGCGTTCGCAGCCCGTGGACCCGCACGTCCCGGAAGGCGCCGCTGCGTTCGAGCAGCAGCCGCAGGTCGGTGACCGTCCGCTGCCAGATCAGCATCGAGATGCCGTCGTCCACCACCAGGTCGCAGCGGAGCCAGCGTTCCCGGGCCGGGCGGAGGACCACCTCCAGCACGCCGCCGTCCGCCGTGGCGGCCACCGTGGCCGCCTCGTCGACCTCGGTGTGGCGCAGGCTGGGGCGGTGCCGCTTGAGCGGACGCAGCGCGCGGCCGAGCGGCAACTGGTCCGGCAGGCCCTGGAACTCGGGGACGCGTACCGCTTGCAGCCGTGCGGCACCGGCCGGCCGGGCCGCCGCCCGGTCGGTGGCGTAGAGCGGCCGGGCGGGGGTGGTGGGGACCGGATCGGGCGGCGGCACCGGGCCGGTGGCGGCCGGTCCGGGCGGCGTGTCCCGCTCCGGTCCGGCCGGTGCGCCCCCGGCGGACCGGGGGTGCACCGCACCGGCCAGCGGGGCGCGGTGGTCGGCCGGCAGCCGGCGGGCCAGCCAGAGGGCGTCGAGCAGTTCCTCGGGGGCGAGTTCGACGCCACCGCTCGCCAGTGCGTCCAGGACCGACCGGAGTTCCACCGCCGCCCCGCCCTTCAGACCGCTCCGCCGAGCCTGCGCAGCACGGCGTCGAGCAGGGCGTCGGCGTCCAGGCCGATGCCGCCCTTGCGCAGGAAGACGGCGTTGAGCAGCTGGTCGGTGGCCAGCTCCCCCTCCGTGCGCCGGTCCAGGAAGGCGCGGAGCACGTCCTCCGCGCCGTCGAGCGCGTCGGGGCCCAGGTGGGCGGCGACGATGCTGCGCAGCCGGGTCTCGTCCGGGTCGGGCAGGTCCAGGCGCAGGCAGCGGCGCAGGAAGGCCGGCGGGAAGTCGCGTTCGCCGTTGCTGGTGATCACCACGACCGGGAACTCGGTGCAGCGGACCCGTCCGCGGACCACCCGGGTGCGGCGGCCGCCGCCGTCGGCGGTCAACACCTCCACCTCGGCCTCCTGCTCGGGGAGCCGGGCGAGTTCGGGGATCTCGAAGGCACCGTCCTCGAAGGCGGTCAGCAGGTCGTTCGGGAGGTCCACGTCGCCCTTGTCGAGCTCGTCCACCAGCAGGACGCGGGGTCTCGTCGCCGGGACGAGCGCGGTGCCGAGCGGTCCGAGGCGGAGGTAGCTGCCGATGTCGGGCTCTCCGCGGCCGTGCTCGCGCAGCAGGGTGCTCTCGCGCAGCCGTCCGATGGCGTCGTAGCGGTAGAGGGCCTCCTGGAGGGTGGAGCGGCTGTTCACCGGCCAGTGCAGGACCTCCCCGAGGCTGAGTTCGTGGGCGATGGCGTGGGCGAGCGAGGACTTGCCGGTGCCGGGGTGGCCGGTGACGAGCAGCGGGCGGCGCAGGTGGAGTGCGGCGTTGACGACGTCGGTCTCGGCCCGGTCGATCAGGTAGCGGCGGGCGGGTTCGCCGTCGGGCGAACGGCCGAAGCTGCGCCAGGGCGGGGCCGGGGGCATCGCGGGCGTCCGGGCCCGGCTGTCGCCGTGGAACAGCCACCAGTCGGGCGGGGTGTCGTCCTGGCCGTCGTCGACCTGGCTGTGCTGGCTCATCGTCCGCCGTTCCTCGTCGTTCGCCGCTCGCGCGTCATTCGCCGTCCTCCGTCAGGTAGGTGTCGTACAGGTCGTCCGGGTCGGTGAGTTCGAGCACGGGCGGCGGCGGCCGGCCCGGGTCCTCCCAGGCGAGGACGGGCCGCAGCGGGCGGGAGCGGTCGCCGAAGACCTCGGCCCGGTAGCGGCGGACGCGTTCGGGCAGGCCGAGGGCCGGGCCTCCGGGTGCCAGCGGGTCGAACTCCTCGGTGCGGACCGGGCCCTGGACCTGCCGGTCCCAGAGCACCACGGGCACGCCGAGCCGCAGGCAGTCGGCGGCGAAGGCGGCCCGGCGGGCGCGGTCCGGGGTGCGCAGGACGATCCGGGCCGCCTGCTGCTCGCGCTGGACCTCGCCGGTGACGTGGCGGCGCTCCTGGTGGCGCTCGTCCAGGTGCAGGACGTCCGCCGTGGCCAGGTGCTGCCAGCGGCGGCGCAGGCGCTTGGCGCGTTCCTTGGCCTGGACCGGAGGGAGCTCCCCGGCCAGCCGGACCACCATCCGGTAGGCGATGCCGAGGGGTTCGACGTCGGCGTACCGGTCCTGCGGGTCGGCGCTGTCCCAGTGCTCGACGGGCAGGCCGAGCTCCGGCTCGTCGAGGAAGATCTCGACCAGCGGTTCGTCGGGGGCCGGTTCGGCGGCCGGCAGGTCCTCGTCCCAGGTGGCCAGGACGGACCGGATGAACCTGGCCACCTCCGGCGGGCCCAGCGGGCCGGGGTCGGGGGCGGGGACCGGGCGCAGGACGCAGTCGCCGCTGTCGGCCCAGGCGGCGCAGCGGAAGCTGCCGTCCCCGCCCCGGCCGGCGTACTCGTAGCGGGTGAGGCTCACGGCTATCCGGGGGCCCGCGGTGCCGGCCGGGGCCGTGCCGGTCGGCGCGGGGGCGGCGGCGTGCTGGAGGTCGGCCCACTCGGCGGCGGCGGCGCGGTACTCGCCGAGCACCTCGGCGCGGACGCCCAGCCGGGCGGCCACCCGTTCGGACCAGGAGCGCAGCTCCTGGCCGCCCCGGGGCTCCCCGGCCCGGTCGGCCCAGGCCGCGCGGTACTCGGCCACGCGCAGCAGCGGCGGCACCCGGAGCACGCCGGGCTCGGCCACCGAGTAGCCTCCGGCGTGGCCCTCCAGCTGCTCGACCAGCTCGGCCACCGGACCGGTCGCGGCTCCGGCCGCAGGACGCGGGAGTACGGGCGGCATCCGGATCTCGGGGGCCGCGCCGCCGGCCGCCCGCACCAGCAGGGCCGGGTCGGTGTCCGCGAGGGCGTCGAGCAGCCAGCCGTGCTCGCCCGGCGAGAGCAGGGCGGTCGCCTCGGCGGAACGGCCGAAGGCCAGGAACTCGGCTGCCCCGCCGAGGCGTTGGGCGGTCAGGTACTCCACCAGGGCGGGCAGGGCGCGCGGTTCGGCGGCGAGCAGGCGGGCGAAGCCGTCCGCGTCGGGCCGCCAGCCCGAGGTGACCTGCCGGCCGCACTCCCGGGCGACGAAGCGGGCGGGAGTGCCCACCGCCTCCGGATGCGGCAGGAACTGCCGGACGAGCATGGCGAGCCGGCGCTGCGCCGGGCCGTCGGCCTCGGGGGCGCCGGACGGGAGCAGGGCGCTTGCCGCGTCCGGACCGAGGGACCGGTTCAGCTCGGCCGCGATGCTCTGCCAGGAGATCGCGAAGCTCCGGTCGTGGTAGCCGCGCCCCACCGTGCCCTCGGCGGAGCGGAGTTGGCCGACCACCAGCCCGACCACCGCCTCGTCGTCCTGCGACCAGAGCGGCCCACCGCTGTAGCCCGGGCCGATGACCGGCCCGCCGGTCGCCTCCAGGTCGAGGTAGCAGACGTCCGAACCGGTGAACCGGACCCGGGTGTCCACGTACGACATCGCGAGCCCGCTGCCGTACCAGGCGCGGACCTTCTGCTCGCGGGCCATCCGGCCCCAGCGCTGGGGCCGGACCTCCGCGGGCGGATCCGCGGCGAGCCGCAGCAGCGCCAGGTCGCCCAGCCAGCCGACAGCCCCCTCGGGGACCCGCCCGTTCTCGGCCGTGCGCGGCGGGATCCAGCAGTCGAGCCGGCCGTCGACCTCGATCCCGCCCGGGAAGGAGACGCGCAGGGTCACCGGCCCGGGGTGGCCGGGGTCGAAGCCCTTGCGGTGGAGCGCCATGTTGACCACGTGGGCGCAGGTGAGCACCGCCTGCTCCGCCAGGAGCACCGCACCGCCGCACACCTCGCCGCTGCGCACGTCGAGCACCGAGGCGTACGAGTCGAGCAGGGCCTGCTCACCTGGGCACGCCGAACTGTCGGAGCAGTCCATGCCCCCGGCTACCGCGCCGAGGGGACGGCCGAACCGAGCGGCACGGCACCGCCGTTGGCGGCGGGGCCGGCGGTGGCCGGGCGCGCCGGGAGCTGCCAGGTCGCCGAGACCTGCAGGCTGGACTCCCCGCTGCCGCCGACGATGCCCAGCTTGAGGTCGCTCCCGAACCGCACCCCGAACTCGACCGACACCGTGTCCGGCCGGTCCGGCACCTCGGCCACGGTGTCGTGCACCTCCTGCAGCAGCGGCACCAGCGGGCGCAGCGCCGCCCGCAGCGAGCCCTGTGCGAGCCTGGTCACCCGTCGGGCCCGCTGCTGCTCGCCGTCCTCGTCCGACCGGTCGTCCTCGGACTGCCGGCCCACCGCTCGGCCACCGGCCAGGCCGGGCGGCAGACCTCCGGCCGGCGCCGGGGCCGGCTCAGGCTCGGGCTCCTCCGCGGCCTCCGCCTGCTGCTGGGAAGCGGGGAAGGCACGCAGCATGACTGACGTGCCGTCAGTGAACGAGAACTCGAAGAACGACGACATGACCCCGATTCTGCCCACTCCCGCCGATCCCCGCAGCAAGATCAGCAAGATCACGCCGCCGGGCGTGCGGAGATCCGCGCCCGGGCGTGGATCTCCGGCACCGGACCGGTCGGACCCCGCCCGGACCTCCGGGGAACGGCGCGCGGGCACCGGTGCTCCGTGCACGGCTGCTCACGCGCCTGGCCGCCGGCCGGCGAGGTCCCCCCGGGGAAGCTCCCCGGCCTCGGCCGGGGTCGGCAGGCCGGACATCGGGTCGCGGGAACGGGCGAGGACCTGCTCGGGGGTGAGCCACAGGTCCTCGGGGCGGCGGCAGTTGCGGACGGCGGTCCAGGTGAGCGGGGCGGAGACGGCGGGCCGGGGCCCGGCGCGCAGCGAGTACGGGGCCGCGGTGGTCTTGGCGCTGCTGTTCTGCGACCAGTCGACGAAGACCCGGCCGGTGCGCAGCGACCTGTCCATCCGGTCCACCACCAGGTCGGGCCGGTGGGCGCGGAGCCGGGCGGCGAGGCGGCGGGCGTAGTCGGCGGCGGCCCGTTCGGGCACCGGGCGCAGCGGCACCAGCAGGTGGAGTCCCTTGCCGCCGGAGGTCTTGGGCCAGGCGCGCAGGCCGTCGGCGGCGAGTTCGCGGCGGGCGAGCAGGGCGACGGCGCAGCAGTCGACGATCGTGGTGCCCGGCCCCGGGTCGAGGTCGACGATCAGCCGGTCGTGCTCGGCCGGGGTGTGCCGCCACTGCGGGACGTGGATCTCCAGCGCACCGAGGTTGGCCACCCAGAGCAGGGTGGGCAGATCGGCGACGACGACGTGCCGCAGGGTCTCCTCGCGGTGTTCGACGTCGAGGGTGGTGAGCCAGTCGGGGGCGCCGGGCGGCACCCGTTTGGCCCAGAACCCCTCGCCGGTGACACCTTCGGGCAGGCGCAGGAAGGAGGCGGGCCGGCCGGCCAGGTGGGGCAGCAGCAACGGCGCGATCCGGAGGTAGTACTGCAGGGCGGCGGCCTTGGTCCAGCCGGTCCCCGGGTAGTAGACGCGGTCCAGGTGGGTCAGCCGCAGTCGCCGTCCCTCGATCTCGGTGACGGTGGCGGTGGGGTCCGGGGCGGCGGCCACCGGTCACCGCCGGGGTCCGGGGGTGCGGCCGGTGTCCGCCCAGGTGAGCAGTTGGCGGGCGGTCCAGGTGGTGACGATCCGTTCGGGGCCGAGTCCGGCGGCCTCGGCCCTGGCACAGCCGTACGGCTGCCAGTCGAGCTGGCCGGGTGCGTGGGCGTCGGTGTCGAGGGCGAACAGGCAGCCCGCCCCGGCGGCGAGTTCGAGCAGTCTCATGGGCGGATCACGGCGCTCGGGGCGGCAGTTGATCTCGACGGCGGTGCCGGACTCGGCGCAGGCGGCGAACACCCGCTCGGCGTCGAACCGGGACTCCGGCCGGGTCTTCCCGTCCCGTCCTCCGCCGATCAGGCGGCCGGTGCAGTGGCCGAGGACGTCGGTGCGCGGGTTGCGGACGGCGGCCAGCAGCCGGCGGGTCATCGGCATCGGCTCCATCCGCAGCCCGGAGTGCACGGAGGCGACCACCACGTCGAGTTCGTCGAGCAGTTCGTCCTCCTGGTCGAGGCTCCCGTCGTCCAGGATGTCGCACTCGACACCGGTGAGCAGCCGGAACGGCGCCAGTCGCGCGTTGATCCCGGCCACCACGTCGAGCTGCCGGCGCAGCCGTTCGGGGCTGAGGCCGCGGGCGACGGTCAGGCGCGGCGAGTGGTCGGTGAGCACCGCCCAGGAGTGGCCGAGGTCGCGGGCGGTCCGGGCCATCGTCTCGATCGGGCTGCCGCCGTCCGACCAGTCGGAGTGCAGGTGGCAGTCGCCGCGCAGGGCCGCGCGCAGCTGCTCGCCCCCGGTGGCGAGCGGCTCGGCGGCGCGCTGCTCCAGGTCGGCGAGGTAGCCGGGGGTGCGGCCGGCGGCGGCCTCCGCGATCACACCGGCCGTGGTCGGCCCGATGCCCTTGAGCCCGGCGGCCCGAGCAGCCAGAGTGGAGACATCGGGATCGGCCGCGAGCCGGGCCCGGACGGCCTCGGCGGCGTGCCGGAAGGCCTGCACCCGGTAGGGCGAGGACTGCTCGCGCTCCAGCAGGAAGGCGATCCGCTCAAGCGCCCGAACGGGGTCCATGTGGCGGAAACTGCCCGGTGCGGTAGCCGGGGAAACCCGGTTTCCGCAGCTCGCGCGGGGGCACCGGTACATCTGGAGGCGTCCATCCGGGGGATCCATCCGGGGGGCTAGGAGGAACGGCCATGCACGACCCCGCCAGCACGCAGCACCGGTCCGGCGGCATCCCTCCGCTCGCCCTGGAGACGGATGTCCTGCTGCGCGAACTCTCCCACCTGCACCGCACCCGCCACGAGACCTTCCTGTACGGCTCCGAGGAGGCGCTGCACCGCCACACCCTGCGCACCGGTCAGCTGGAGGACGAGTACCTGCGGCGCTTCCCGCTCCGCCAGGTGACCGCCGGCCGGACCAGGAACGGCGCCCGCGCACGCGAGGCCGCCGCCCGCGCCGAGGCGCACCCGGAGTGAGGCCGACATGCCCATCGCAACCGTGAACCCCGCGACCGGCGAGACCCTGGAGACCTTCGAACCGCTCGGCCCGGCCGAGCTGGAACTGCGCCTGGCCAGGGCCGGGGCCGCCTTCCTCGACTACCGCCTCACCTCCTTCGAGTACCGGTCCCAGCTGCTGCGCCGGGCCGCCGACGTCATGGACGCCGACCGGGAGCAGCTGGCCCGCACGGTGACCACGGAGATGGGCAAGCCGCTGGCCCAGGCCTCGGCCGAGACCGCCAAGTGCGCGCGGGCCCTGCGCTGGTACGCCGACCACGGCGCGGCACTGATCGCGGACGAGCTTCCCGGCGAGGACGACGTCGTGGACTCCGGCGCCACGGCGGCGTACGTCCGCTACCGGCCGCTCGGCGTGGTGCTGGCCGTCATGCCGTGGAACTTCCCGCTCTGGCAGGTGGTGCGGTTCGCGGCACCCGCGCTGATGGCGGGCAACGTGGGCCTGCTGAAGCACGCCTCGAACGTGCCGCGGACCGCGCTCGCCCTGGAGGAGGTGTTCCGCCGGGCCCAAGCGCCCGAGGGCTGCTTCCAGACCCTGCTGATCGGCTCCGGCGCGGTCGAGGCGGTGATCCGGGACCGCCGGGTGGCGGCCGTGACCCTCACCGGCAGCGAACCGGCCGGCCGCTCGGTCGCGGCCGTGGCGGGCGACGAGCTGAAGAAGACCGTGCTGGAACTGGGCGGCAGCGACCCGTTCGTGGTGCTGCCCAGCGCGGACCTGGACGCCGCCGTCCGGACAGCGGTGAAGGCCCGTACCCAGAACAACGGGCAGTCCTGCATCGCGGCGAAGCGGTTCATCGTGCACTCGGACGTCTACCCGAGGTTCACCAGCGAGTTCGCCAAGGCGATGGGCGCGCTGCGGATCGGCGACCCGATGGCGCCGGACACCGACATCGGCCCGCTCGCCACCCGGCAGGGACTGGCCGACCTCTCCGCCCTGGTCACCGACGCGCTCGCGCACGACGCCGTCGCCGAGTGCGGCGGAGACCGCCCGGACGGGGAGCTGGGACGGGGCTGGTACTACCCGCCGACCGTGCTCACCAAGATCACCCCCGCCATGCGGATCCACCGGGAGGAGGCGTTCGGACCGGTCGCCACGGTGTACCGGGTGGACAGCCTGGACGAGGCGGTCGCACTCGCCAACGACAGCCCGTTCGGGCTGAGTTCCAACGTGTGGACCACCGATGCGGCCGAGCAGGAGCGGTTCGTCCGCGACATCGAGGCGGGCGGCGTCTTCTTCAACGGCATGACCGCCTCGCACCCGGCCCTGCCCTTCGGCGGCATCAAGCGCTCGGGCTACGGCCGTGAGCTGGCCGGGCACGGGATCCGCGAGTTCTGCAACGCCACCACGGTCTGGCTGGGGCCCGCGTAGCCGGCCGTACGGGACGGCTGTCCGGCCGCCCCGCCCCCGTCGGCCGGCGGGGGCGGGGCGGTCGTTCACCCGACGGGGTTCGCGTGACGGGGTTCGGGAGACGGTGTTCAGGAGACCGCGCGCAGGCGGCGGCGCGGGCGGGCGACCTCCTCCAGGGCCTGCCGGAGCTGGTCCCGGGTCATGGTGGAGCGGCCCTGGATGCCCTGTTCGGTCGCCATCCGGTACAGCTCGGTCTTGCCGAGCGCCGACAGGTCCTGGCCGGCCGGTGCCCGCTTCGCCGCGCCCGCCTTCTTCGCGGCGGGTGCGTTCTTGGCGGCGGCCTTGTCCCGCGCGACGGGCGGGTGCTTCGCGGCGGGCGGGTGCTTGGCGGCGGGCGGGTGCTTCGCGGCAGCCACCTCCGGCTGCGCCACGGACCGCTGCCCGCTGCTGTCCTCCCCGGCACCGGCCTGCCGCAGGCTGCGCTGGAGCACGTCCATCAGGTCCACCACGTTGGTGGACTCCGGCGCCGGGGCGGCCGCCACGGTCTCCCGGCCGGTGAGCTTGGCCTCGACCAGGTCGCGGACCTGCTCGCCGTAGGTGTCGTGGTAGGCCTCCGGCTCCCAGTCGATGCTGAGCGCCTCGATCAACTGGCAGGCGGTGGCCAGTTCCTTCTCCCGGGGTGCCACCTCGCCGGGCAGGTTGTCCACCTCCCGGTGCGGGTCGCGGACCTCCTCCGCGTAGTGCATGGTCTGCAGCACCAGCAGGTCCGCCTCCGGCCGGACCGCCGCCAGGTACTGCTTGCCGCGCATCGAGAAGGTCGCCAGCCCCGCCCGCCCGGTCTCGGTCATGGCCCGCAGCAGCAGCCCGTACACATTGGCGTACTCCTTGCCGCGCGGCCCGAGGTAGTACGTCCGGTCGAAGAAGATCGGGTCCACCTCCTGGAACCGGACGAAGCCGCTGATCTCGATCGACCGGGAGCGTCCCGGCGCCAGGTCCTCCAGCTCGGCGGGTTCGAAGACGACGTACTCGCCCTCGGCCACCTCGTAGCCCTTGACGATGTCGCCGTACGCGACCTCCTTGCCGGTGCGCTCGTTCACCCGCAGGTTGCGCACCCGGTCGGAGGTTCCGCGCTCCAGCTGGCGGAAGTGCGGCGAGTGGTCCTCGGTGGCCGCGTACAGCCCCACCGGAACGGCGACCAGCCCGAAGCTCAGGGTGCCGGTCCAGATCGGTCTGGCCATGGTGGGCCTCCTCGGTCCGCCGTCCGCGCTCCGCGGCGGCGGGCTCCGGCCGCGCGGCTCCGGCTGCGCCGCCGAAGGCGCGGTTCGCCGCTGTCCATGGTCCGTCGCCGCAGGCCGATCGGCCACTCCTCCGCACGACGGCCGGGCGGCGGGGGGACGGCGGCCGGGCGCACTCTGGAGGGGTGAGCACATCCGCGCGCGCGTCCGCCGGACCGGGGCCGCTCCCCGACTCGCTCAGCCCGATGCTCGCCACCACCGGCACCCGCCGGGAGTTCGGCGGTGACTGGATCCTGGAGCGGAAGCTGGACGGCGTCCGCGCCCTCGCCTACCGCGACGGCGAACGGGTCCGGCTGGTCAGCCGCAACGGCAAGGCGCTGGAGGACGGCTACCCCGAACTGGTCGCCGCGCTGGCCGCGCAACCCGTCCGGCGCTTCGTGGTGGACGGCGAGATCGTCGCCCTCGACCACGGCGTGCCCAGTTTCGAACTGCTCCAGCGCCGGATGCAGTTGCGCGACGCCCGCCGGGTCAGGGCGACCGGCGTGGAGGTCACGTACTACCTCTTCGACCTGCTGCACCTGGAGGGGTACGACACCACCCGGCTGCCGCTGCGCTCCCGCAAGAAGCTGCTCCGGCAGGCGATCCGCTACGGCGGACCGCTGCGCTTCACCGTCCACCGCAACGGTGACGGTCCGGCGCCGCTCGCGGAGGTCTGCGCCCGGGGCTGGGAGGGACTGATCGCCAAACGCGCGGACAGCCCGTACGTGCAGCGGCGCTCCCCCGACTGGCTCAAGCTCAAGTGCTCGGCCGCGCAGGAGCTGGTGATCGGCGGTTTCACCGGCCCGGCGGGCAGCCGGGTCGGCTTCGGCGCCCTGTTGCTGGGGCACTACGCCGACGGGCTGCTGCACTACGCGGGCAAGGTCGGCACCGGCTTCGACACCGCCACTCTGCACCGGCTGCGCGCCGTCCTCGACGCCCTGACCCGGCCCGACCCGCCGTTCGCCGAGCCGGTGCCCGAGCGCACCGCCCACTGGGTGCAGCCCACGCTCGTCGCCCAGGTCGCCTTCAGCGGGTGGACCCGCGACGGCCGGCTGCGCCATCCGCGCTACCTCGGTCTGCGCGGGGACAAGCCCGCCGACGAGGTGGTCCGTGAACCGTAGGACCCGTCCCCAGCCCTCGGTCCACCATCGCTGAGCTGGGAGAATCCGCTGGATCGCAGAGCGATCGAGCAATGACCGCCGTCCGGGAGCAGCGCATGGACAAGCAGCAGCCACCGTGTCCGCACTGCGGGTACCACCCCGGCCCGGACCGTGCACCGGACCCCGGCCGCACACCGGACCCCGGGAACGGGCGGGTCGAGGACTGGCGGTCGGTGCTCGGCCAGGACTTCGCCCGGACGACCGCACGGCAGCGCCGGCGCGGGCTGGCGGTCATGCTCGTCTGCTGCGTGGCGCTGGTCCCGTGGATCGCCTTCCTGGCGGAGACGCTGCCGGTGCACTACGAGTCGCGGCAGTGGCGGCTGGCCTGGGTCGGCTTCGACATAGCCCTGCTGGCGGCACTGGCGGCCACCGCCTGGGCGGGGTGGCGGCGCAGACAGCTGATCGTCCCGTTCGCCCTGGCCTCGGCGGTCCTGCTGCTCTGCGACGCCTGGTTCGACGTGATGCTCGCCTGGGGCACGGACGATCTCCGGTGGAGCCTGGCCTCGGCCGTCCTGGTCGAACTCCCGCTCGCCGGTCTGCTGTTGAACCGGGTCCGGGTGATCATGAGGATGACACTGAAGGTCTACTGGCACCGCGCCGGCCTCCCCGGCGATCCGCCGCCCCTGCACCGTGCCCGGCTCTTCTCCGCCACCGTCGACCACCACCCGTCCTGACCCGGCCGCCGGGCCGCCGGGCCGCCGATGTCCGGGGCCGCGAAGAGCGACACTGAGAGCATGGACGAGTCGCACCGGCCGGCGAAGGGGGACATCTTCACCCCGCCCGTGGTCGTGCGCCCACCGACCCGTGGCGCGCGGCCCTACCGCCGGGTAGAGATCTACGGACGCCTCGTCGGCAAGGCCTACGGCGAGGCCGACGTGGCCGAGTTCATCCGGCAGGCCGGAGTGGACGACCCCGATCTGGACGATCCGGCCCTGGTCGGCTGGCGCGGCGGCGACCGGACCACCTGGTCGGCGGAGCCGAAGCCCGCGAACACCACCGCGACCGGGACCGCACCCGACGACGGCACCGGCGACGACACCGGCACCGGCACCGGCACCGGCACCGGCACCGAACCGGACGGCGAGCGCGATCGCGGGAGCGCGGCCGGAGCCTCCGCACAGCCCGAGCGCACACCCGCTAGCGGATCCGAGGGCCGAACGGCGCCCGAACCGCCTCATGTTGCGTAACGTTCCGGGGACGCTTCCGACTGCGGTTAGGTATGCACCAATTCCCACATCTCTGCATAACTTTGCAGTCGTGCCCAGGCGAGGCGCGGAGCATTGCCACATCACTATGCAGAAGAGCGCGATTCAATACCGATTCCGGCAAAGTCTCAAGTAATCCTCAAATCTCAGCCACCCACTTCAACCTGCACGGACTCAACGACCAACCACAGCAACCGAATTGACGCCGCGTGTCGCCGACTATTCGACCAAATGGCCGCAGCTGAAGATAACTATTCGGAGTCATGGGCTGTTCGCCGGGAATCCCAGCCGCCTAGCCTTGGGCAACTCTCAACCCCCTGCCATCACCCGAGAGGTCATCTCCCCCATGGCACATGTTGACCAGATCGCCCCTTCAGACTCCCCACCGACCGGATCCTCGTCAGGCGGCCGCTCCCTGCGCCGCGAGGTCGGTCTGATCGGGCTGCTCTGGGCCTCCGTCGGTTCGATCATCGGATCCGGATGGCTCTACGGCGCCAAGAACGCCGTCGTCGCGGCAGGTCCCGCCGCGATCATCTCCTGGGGCATCGGCGCGGTGGCCATCGTGCTGCTCGCCTTCGTCCACGCCGAGCTGGGCGGGCTCTTCCCCGTCGCCGGCGGTACCGCCCGCTACCCGCACTACGCCTTCGGCGGTCTGGCCGGTATGTCCTTCGGCTGGTTCTCCTGGCTGCAGGCGGCCACCGTCGCCCCGATCGAGGTCGAGGCGATGATCGGCTACGCCGGTCACTGGGAGTTCGCCAAGGGCTTCCTGAACGACAACGGGACCCTCACCGTGAGCGGATTCGCGGTCGCGGTGATCCTGATGGGCGTCTTCGTCGCGGTGAACTTCCTCGGCGTCCGCGTGCTGTCGCACACCAACAGCGTCGCCACCTGGCTGAAGATCTTCGTCCCGCTGTTCACGATCTTCGTGCTCGCCGCCACGCACTTCCACGGCAGCAACTTCACCTCGCACGGCTTCATGCCGTTCGGCGCCAAGGGTGTGCTGACCGCGATCAGCACCAGCGGCATCATCTTCGCCCTGCTCGGCTTCGAGCAGGCGATCCAGCTGGCCGGTGAGAGCAAGAACCCCAAGCGGGACATCCCGCGTGCGGTGCTCGGCTCGGTGGCCATCGGCACCCTGATCTACACCCTGCTGCAGGTGGTCTTCATCGGCGCCCTGCCGGCCTCCGCCTTCGCCAAGGGCTGGGCGAACCTGGACTTCCCCGGCATCAGCGGTCCGTTCGCCGGTCTCGCCACCGTGGTCGGCCTCGGCTGGCTCGCCGTGGTGCTGTACTTCGACGCCATCGTCTCTCCCGGCGGCACCGGCCTGATCTACACCACCTCCACCTCGCGCATCTCCTACGGCCTCAGCAAGAACGGCTACGCGCCGCAGCTCTTCGAGCGGGTCGACCAGCGCGGTGTGCCGTGGTTCGGTCTGATCATCTCCTTCGTCACCGGCGTGATCTGCTTCCTGCCCTTCCCGAGCTGGCAGGAGCTGGTCGGCTTCATCACCTCCGCCAGCGTGCTGATGTACGCGGGCGCCCCGCTGGCCTTCGGTGCGCTGCGCCGCCGGCTCCCCAACCGCGAGCGCTCCTACCGACTGCCCTTCGGCGACTTCATCGCTCCGCTGTCCTTCGCGGTCGCCAGCCTGATCATCTACTGGACCGGCTGGCACACCCTGGTCCGCCTGGGTGCCGCCATCGTGATCGGCTACGTGCTGCTCGGCTCCTACGCCGCGTACGCGACCAAGAAGGGCCTGCCGAACGCCCCGCGGCTGGACTGGCGTCCGGCGCAGTGGCTGCCGGTCTACCTGCTGGGCCTCGGCGTGATCTCGTGGCAGGGCGGTTTCGGCGACGGCACCGGCAACCTGCCGATGTGGTGGGACATGGCCGTGGTCACGCTGTTCTCCCTGGCGATCTACCACTGGGCGATCCGCGTCGCGCTGCCCGCCGATGCGATCGAGCAGAACATCGAGGACGTCGAGGTCGTGGACGAGGGCGGCCACTGACCCCCGACCACTGACCCGGACGGCTGCCCCCGGCTGTCCGCGATCCGGGACCGAGCCCGGCCGGTGCCCTCCTTCGGGAGGGCGTCGGCCGGGCTCCGGCATACCTGCCGCCCGCAGCGCTCCCGGTCGGGAGCGCTGCGGTTGTGGGAGTGGCCGGTCGGTGCTCAAGCGGAAGCGGCCACAGCGGGAGCCGCCACCGGCCCCGCCGGCACGCCTGCACGCCTGCACCCGGCTCATCTGCAACCGGCGGGCCTGCACCGCGAGGGGACCCGCCCTACGAGTCGTCGCCCGGGAGGCGGACGGACTGGGCGTGGTGGAAGACGTCGTAGGGATCCCACTGCGCCTTCACCTGCTGCAGGCGCGCGTAGCCCTTCCCGTAGTAGAGCTGGTGCCAGGGCTGGTCCGAGGTGTTGAACTCCGGGTCAGAGAGGTCGACGTCGGGGTAGTTGACGTAGCAGCCGTCGGTGTTCGGCGGGGGCAGCGGGAGGGTCGGGCTCGCGACGGCCGGGACGCCGCCGGTGGGCTGGTAGACGTCCCGGTAGAACCGCCGGATCCAGCTCAGGTGGTAGTCGGCGATCCCCGGGTCGATCTCGGCGTCCTGGTAGTCGTAGACGCCGTCGCCGTTGGCGTCCTCGCCCCACGTCCAGTACGCCTGGTACTGGAGTTTCAGGATCGACGAGCGCTGCGGCACGGCCGTCGCGTCGGAGGGGATGTCGTTGACCGCGCCGCCGTAGGAGTCGACCTGGAGCAGGGCGTCGGGGTTGCGGTAGTCCGGGTCGGTGAGGTTGCGCAGGATCGCCTCGATCTGGTGCTCGGTGAACCCGGCGGTCATGTACGCCGACTTGTACTTGCCGCACCGGTTGGGGCCTGAGCCGTTGAGGCTCTGGGTGGCGGTGAGCCAGGGCAGCCGGGTCGGGACGAACAGCGCGCCCTGCGGGGGGTGTTCGCCCATCGGCCGGTCGAGCGGGGTCTCCTCGAGGTCGTCCTCGCCACCCGACCTGAACCCCTCTGTCAGCCAGTCGAGGAAGAGCTCCAGGCGCGCCACCGAGTCCTCCCTGGTGGCGTCGAGCTGGACGACCAGGCCGACCTGGCCGTTGCTCATGTGCGTGAGCTTCAGCAGGGCGAACATGTCCCGCCAGTCGTACCGCCCGATGAACCCGGGCCCTTCGCCGCTCCGCTCGTACTCGAAGAACTCGCCGAAGCGGCGCACCAGTTGCCGGAAGCGGTCGGGCCGCTTCCGGAAGCCGTCCCAGTCCCAGGCGACCGACCGGAGCAGCACCTGGGACGGCGGCGAGGGCAGGTCCCGGAACCAGTAGCGGGTGATCACGCCGAAGTTGCCGCCTCCGCCGCCGGTGTGGGCCCACCAGAGGTCCACCAGCGTGTCGTCGGGCGAGTCCCGCCGGGCGATCGTGACCCGCGGGTTGCGGCCGTCCTCGACGGTGACCACCTCCACCGCGTAGAGGTAGTCCACGGTCAGGCCGTGCAGCCGGGAGAGCAGGCCGTAGCCGCCGCCCGAGATGTGGCCGCCGAGGCCGACCGAGTAGCAGGAGCCGCCGGGCAGGGCGAGGCCGGTCGGCCGGTAGAGGTGGGTGGTGCTGTGCCAGTTGGTGGCGCCCGCCTCGATGCAGTACGCCTCCATCTCCCGGTCGTAGTGGACGCCGCTCAGCTGGCTCACGTCGATGATGACGCCGACGTCCTCCGCGGAGACGAAGTTCTCGTAGCAGTGGCCGCCGGAGCGGACGGCGATCCGGCGCTGCGGGCGCCCCGGGTCGGCGAGGTGCCGGCGCAGTGCGTCCACCACGTCGTCGGTCGTCGCGGCCACCACGATGCGGTCGGGATCGGCGATCCAGCGCTGGTTGAAGCCGCGACGCAGGGCGTCGTAGCGCTCGTCACCCGGTACGACCTCGACCGGACCCACATGCATGGCTACTCCCGGAGTACGACTGAGACGACTACGAACCGACACGGAACGCTATCACTCGAATACCATGTGTCACTCCCCCGATCGGGTGAACCGACCGCGGGCCGACCGATCCGTTGACAGCACGGCGGGGGCGCGGCGATGCTAAGCAAGCGCTTAGTCAGACACCATCGGCAGCCACCATCAGCCGTCCGCCCTCCGCCGCGGCCACCCAGACGAGGTACCCAGATGAGCGACACCCCCGAGGCACCCCCCGGTCTCGACCTCGCGCGACTGCGCGAACGGCTCGACGCCGAGCTGCCCGGCACCGTACGCGGCCCGCTGCGCGCACGGCTCTTCGAGGGCGGCAGGTCCAACCTCACCTACCTGCTGGAGGACGGCGCCACCCGCTGGGTGCTGCGCCGCCCGCCGCTCGGCCACGTACTGGCCACCGCGCACGACATGGCGCGCGAGCACCGGGTGCTGACCGCGCTCCACCGGACCCGGGTGCCGGTCCCGCAGCCGCTGCTGCTGGTCCGGGACGAGGCGGTGATCGGCGCGCCGTTCTACCTCATGGAGTACGTGCCGGGCACCCCGCACCGGGACGCGGCCGCGCTCGCCGCACTCGGGCCGGATCGGGTGCACGCCCTCGGCCTGCACCTGGCGGACACCCTGGTCGAGCTGCACGCCGTCGACCCGGAGGCCGTCCGGCTGGCGGACTTCGGCCGTCCCGACGGCTTCCTGGAGCGTCAGCTCGGGCGCTGGGGAAAGCAGTTGGACGCCTCCCGCAGCCGCGAGGTGGCGGGCATCGACGAGCTGCACGGGCAGCTGTCCCGCAGCCTGCCGGTCTCCCCCGCGCCGGCCCTGGTGCACGGCGACTACCGGCTGGACAACGTCCTGGTCGGCCCGGACGACCGGATCACCGCCGTACTGGACTGGGAGATGTCCACCCTCGGCGACCCGCTCACCGACCTCGGGCTGCTGGTGATGTACACCGAACTCGCCCGCCGGTACGACGGCATCCTGCCCGGCGCGGCCCTCGCCGAGGGCTTCCCGGACACCGCCGGGCTGGTCGGCCGCTACGCCGCCGGCTCCGGGCGGGACGTCTCGGCGCTCGGCTGGTACGTCGGCTTCGCCTCGTTCAAGCTGGCCGTGGTGCTGGAGGGCATCCACTTCCGCTTCACCCGGGGCGGCACGGTCGGCACCGGATTCGACCGGGTGGGCGAACTGGTGCCCGCCTTCGTGCAGTTCGGCCTCACCTCGCTGAAGGAGCGGTGACCGTGGACTTCTCGTACGACGCCAGGACCGAGGAGATGCTCGGCCGGCTGACCGCCTTCATGGACGAGGCGGTGTACCCCGCCGAGGCCGTGCTGGCCGCCCAACTCGCCGATCCGGCCCGCGAACCGTGGACCGCCCCGCCGGTGGTCCGCGAGCTCCAGGCGGCGGCCAGGTCGCGCGGACTGTGGAACCTCTTCCTGCCCGGCGAGTCGGGCGCGGGCCTGACCAACCTCCAGTACGCCCCGCTGGCGGAGCTCACCGGACGCAGCATCCTGCTCGCGCCGCCCGCGCTGAACTGCTCCGCGCCGGACACCGGGAACATGGAACTGCTGGCCCAGTTCGGCGACGAGGCCCAGCGCAAGCAGTGGCTGGAGCCGCTGCTCGACGGCGAGATCCGGTCCGCCTTCGCGATGACCGAGCCCGAGGTGGCGTCCTCCGACGCCACCAACATCACCACCCGGATCGAGCGCGACGGCGACGAGTACGTCGTCAACGGCCACAAGTGGTACATCACCGGGGCGATGAACCCCGAGTGCCGGATCTTCATCGTGATGGGCAAGACCGATCCCACCGCCGACGCCCGGCGGCAGCAGAGCATGATCCTGGTGCCCCGCGACACCCCGGGTGTGACGGTGAAGCGCGGGATGACGGTCTTCGGGTACCAGGACTCCGACCACGGCGGGCACGCCGAGATCCTGTTCGAGAACGTCCGGGTACCCGCCGCCAACCTGATCGGCGAACCCGGCTCCGGCTTCGCCATCGCCCAGGCCAGGCTCGGCCCCGGGCGGATCCACCACTGCATGCGGGCGATCGGAATCGCCGAGCGGGCCCTGGAGCTGATGTGCCGCCGGGCGAGCCTGCGGGTCGCGTTCGGCAAGCCGCTGGCCGCCCAGGGCGTGGTGCAGGACTGGATCGCCGAGTCCCGGGTGCGGATCGAGCAGGCGCGGCTGCTGGTGCTGAAGACGGCCTGGCTGATGGACACCGTCGGCAACCGGGGCGCGCACACCGAGATCCAGGCCATCAAGATCACCGTACCGGCCACGGTCGAGTGGATCCTGGACAAGGCCGTCCAGCTGCACGGCGCGGCCGGGGTCGGCCAGGACACCCCGCTGGCCCAACTCTGGGCCGGCATCAGGACGCTGCGGCTGGCGGACGGCCCCGACGAGGTGCACAAGCGCTCGCTGGCCCGCCGCGAGCTGGCCCGGTACCGGCAGGACTGACCCCGGCAGGACTGCCCCGGCCCGACCGGGCCTCCACGGCCGTCGGGCAACCCGAACCGCGCGCACCACCGCAGAGAGCGAGCTGAACTGACGTGGCATCGGACATCAGGGCGCGGGTCGACGCGCTGCTGAAGGCGCACGACCCCGCGACCACCGCGCGGGCGGACTTCCTGGCGGCCCGCTTCGACGCCGGCCTCGCCTGGGTGCACTTCCCGGCCGGCCTGGGCGGGCTCGGCGCACCGCGCTCCCAACAGGCCCTGGTGGACGCCGAACTGGCGGCCGCGGGGGCACCCGACAACGACCCGCGCCGGATCGGGATCGGGCTCGGCATGGCCGCGCCGACCATCCTGCGCTACGGCACCGAGGAGCAGAAGTCCCGCTTCCTGCGGCCGTTGTGGACCGGTGAGGAGGTCTGGTGCCAGCTGTTCAGCGAGCCCGGCGCCGGTTCCGACCTGGCCGCGCTCGGCACCCGGGCGGTGCGCGACGGTGACGGCTGGGTGGTGGACGGGCAGAAGGTCTGGACGTCCAGCGCGCACACCGCCCGCTGGGCGATCCTGCTCGCCCGCACCGACCCCGGCGTGCCCAAGCACCGCGGCATCACGTACTTCGTCTGCGACATGACCGACCCCGGGGTCGAGGTCAGGCCGCTGCGCCAGATCACCGGGGAGGCCGAGTTCAACGAGGTCTTCCTGACCGGCGTCCGGATCCCCGACACCCACCGGCTCGGCGGGGTCGGCGAGGGCTGGCAGGTCGCGCAGACCACGCTCAACAACGAGCGGGTCGCGATCGGCGGCCAGGCCACCCCGCGCGAGGGCGGCATGATCGGCCTGGTGGCCGGAACCTGGCGCAGCCGGCCGGAGCTGCGCAGCCACGAGCTCCACCAGCGGCTGCTGAAGGGCTGGCTGGACGCCGAGGTGATCCGGCTGGCCGGCGAGCGGCTGCGCCAGCAGCTGGCGAGCGGCCAGCCGGGCCCCGAGGGTGCGGCGATGAAGCTGGCCTTCGCCCGGCTGGCCCAGGAGCTCAGCGGTCTGGAGGTCGAGCTCCTCGGCGAGGAGGGCCTGGCGTACGACGACTGGACGATGACCCGGCCCGAGGTCGTCGACTTCACCGGGCGCGAGGCCGGGTACCGCTACCTCCGGGCGAAGGGGAACTCGATCGAGGGCGGCACGAGCGAGATCCTGCGCAACATCATCGCCGAGCGGGTGCTCGGCCTGCCCGCCGAACCGCGTACCGACAAGGACCTGCCCTGGAAGGAGCTCGCGCGATGAGCGGCACCGCCCCGTCGGCCCCGGATCTGCTCTACTCGGAGATCGAGGAGGAACTCCGGGCGAGCGTGCGGGACTTGCTGGCCGACCGGTGTCCGCCGGGCGCCGTCCTGGCCCGCTGCGAGAGCCCCGAACCGTACGACCTCGCGCTGTGGCGCACCCTGGCGGTGGAGCTGGGCACGGCCGGCCTGCAGGTGCCCGAGAAGCTCGGCGGGGCGGGCGCGTCGCTGCGGGAGACCGCGGTGGTGCTGGAGGAGCTGGGACGCAGCGCGGCACCGGTTCCGTTCCTGGGGAGCGCGGTGCTGGCGACGACGGCGCTGCTGGCCTGTGAGGCGGGCGAGTTGCTGTCCGGGCTGACCGAGGGCGGACGGGTCGCGGCGCTGGTGGTGCCGTTCTCGACACCGCCCGGCGGCACCTTCCCCGAGGCGGTACGGGTCGGCGGGGACGGGACGTTGACCGGCCGGGTGACCTCGGTGGCCGACGCGCTGCCGGCCTCGCTGCTGCTGGTGCCCGCGGTCGGCGGGGACGGCCCCGGGCTGTACGCGGTCGAGGCGGGCGCGCTCGGGGTCGGGGTGGTCCGCCGGACCTCGCTGGATCTCACCCGGCAGCTGGCCGACGTGACGCTGCAGGGCGTACCCGCACGGCAGTTGGCGGGGGCGGAGACGGCGGCCGCGGTGCTGGACCGGGCGCTGCTGACCGGGGCCGGGCTGCTGGCGTCGGAGCAGCTGGGCATCGCCGAGTGGTGCCTGGGGAGCACCGTGGCGTACCTGAAGGAGCGTCGGCAGTTCGGGCGGGCGCTGGGTTCGTTCCAGGCGTTGAAGCACCGGCTGGCCGACCTGTGGCTGGAGACGGTGGGGGCGCGGGCGGCAGCGCGCGGTGCCGCCGACGCACTGGCCGGCGACGGCCAGGACACGGCGGTGGCGGTGTCCGTCGCGCAGGCGTACTGCGGGGCGCTGGCCGTCCGGGCGGCGGAGGAGTGCATCCAGTTGCACGGCGGCATCGGGATGACCTGGGAGCACCCGGCACACCTCTACCTGAAGCGGGCCAAGGCGGACCAGATCGCCCTCGGCACGCCGGGCTTCCACCGCAACGCGCTGGCCGGCCTGGTGGACCTGCCGGGCCCGGTGGGCTGAGGGCGGCCGACCGCCGGGCCCCCGCCCCCTGGGCGGCGGGGGCCCGGGGCGCGGGACGCAGGGCGGTCGGCGCCCCCCACCGGTAAACCCCGCCGCGGGCGGCGCCCGCCACGGGGTCAGGTGGGGATTGCGATACGGCCCAACCAGTAACCGGGCGCGCCCCCCCGGGCTCCCTCGGCGGCGCGCTCGAACGGCAGCCGTTCGCCGATCAGCGGCCGCACCACGCCCTTGGCGGCCAGCTCGGTGAGTTCGGCGTGCACCGCCCGGACCGCCTGCGGGTCCCTGGTGTTGTAGAGGCCCCAGTGCAGACCGAGGATCGAGTAGTTCTTCACCAGCGCGTGGTTGAGGCCGGGGGACGGAATGCCGCCGCTCGCGAAGCCGACCACCAGGATCCGGCCCTCGAAGGCGATGCACCTGGTCGAGCCGGTGTAGGCGTCGCCGCCGACCGGGTCGAAGACGACATCGGCGCCGCGGCCTCCGGTGGCCTCCTTGACCGCCGTGACGAAGTCCTCGGACCGCCGGTCGATCACCAGGTCGGCTCCCAGCTCCCTGGCCCGGGCGGCCTTCTCCGGGCCGCCGACGACGCCGATCACGGTGGCCCCGGCCGCCTTGCCGAGCTGGACGGCGGCACTGCCGACCCCACCCGCCGCCGCGTGCACCAGCAGGGTCTCGCCCGCACGCAGTCCGGCCCGGCGGTGCAGGCCGAACCAGGCGGTCTGGTAGCCGATGTGGAGTGCCGCCGCCTCGGCGTCGTCCAGCGCGTCGGGTGCCGGGAAGACCGCGTCGGCGGCCATCAGCGCGTACTCCCCGAACGCCCCGGCGGGCAGCAGCGGCGTACCGATCACCCTCCCCCAGCCTCCGGCCGGGGGTACCCCCACCCCACCCTCGGCCGGGGGTACCCCCACCCCAGCCCCGGCCGGGGGTGGGGTGGACGCTGCCTCGCCGCCGACCACCTCGCCGCAGAGTTCCACGCCGGGGGTGAACGGCAGCGGCGGGCGCACCTGGTAGTGGCCCCGGCACATCAGCGCGTCCGGGAAGTTCACCGCGGCGGCCCGCACCCTGACCAGCAACTGGCCGGCCGCGGGCTCGGGTTGCGGCACGTCCCGGCGGAGTTCCATCACCTCGCGCGGTTCGCCCAGCGCACCGACCTGCCACGCCCTCATTGCGCCCGTCCCTTCTCGCCGACGTGCCTGTCGATGTTCTGCTGGAGCCGGTTCATGCCGTCCAGCCAGCGGTCGGGCTCGGCGGCGCGGGCCGCGTAGTACCCGGCGACCTCGGGGTGCGGCAGGACCAGGAAGGTCTCCGCCTCGATGCCGCGCAGCAACGCCTCGGCCACGGCCGCCGGTTCGACGGCGGACCGGGCGAGCAGCGCCTCCCCGGCGGGCCCCGAGTCGGCGAGCATCCTGGTCCGTACCCCCTGCGGGCAGACGGCGTGCACCCGCAGGCCCCGGTGGCGGTAGCTGGCCGCGAGCCACTCGGCGAAGGCGAGGGCGCCGTGCTTGCTGACGGCGTACGGGGCGGAGCCGAGCATCGTGAGCAGCCCGGCGGCGGAGACGGTGGCGACGAAGCGGCCCTCGCCGCGCTCCAGCCAGTCGGGGAGCAGCAGTTCGGCGGCCCGGACGTGCGCCATCACGTTGACGTCCCAGGCGGTGGCCCAGGCCCCGGGGGAGGCGTCGGCGCCGCCGGTCGGGGCGACTCCCGCGTTGGCGCAGTAGACGTCGATCCGGCCGAGCGCGCTGCGGGCGGCGGCGACCAGCGCGGCGACGCCCTCGGCGGTGGCGGCGTCACCCGGCGCGGGGATGCCGCCGATCCGGGTTGCGACCTGCTCGGCGGCGTCGGCGTCCAGGTCGTTCACCACCACCCGGGCGCCCTCGGCGGCGAAGGCCTCGGCGAGGGCGGCACCGATGCCGTGCCCGGCGCCGGTGACGACCACGCCCTGTCCGGCGAGCCCGGTGCTCACATTCCACCGCCGAGGGTGACGCCGCCGTCCACCACCAGGGTCTGCCCGGTGATCCAGCTGGCGTCCTCGGAGAGCAGGAAGGCGACGGCTCCGGCGACGTCCTCGGGCAGGCCGAGCCGTCCGAGCGGGTAGGCGCGGGCGACCTCCTCCTCGCGGCCGTCGTAGAGGGCCTCGGCGAACCTGGTCTTCACCACGGCCGGGGCGACGGCGTTCACCCGGATGCCGGGGCCGAGTTCGGCGGCGAGTTCGGTGGTGAGGCGGATCAGCGCGGCCTTGCTGACGCCGTACATGCCGATGCCGACCGAGCTGCGGATGCCCGCGATCGAGGCGACGTTGACGATCGCGCCGCCGTGCTCGCCCATCCAGGCCGCGCGGGCGAGCCTGGTCCAGGAGAGCGGGGCGAGCACGTTGACGCCGAAGATCTTGGCAGCGGCCGCCGGATCGACGTCCAGGACCGACCCGAACACCGGGTTGATGCCGGTGTTGTTGACCAGGTAGTCGAGCCGCCCGAAGGCCTCGACCGTGCGGCTGACCGCCTCCTCCTGGTGCGCCACGTCGTCCGCCTTGCCCGCGACGGCGATGGCGTTCTCCGGACCACCGAGGTCACGCACGGCCTCGGCGAGCGGTTCGGGGTTGCGGGCGGTGATGCAGACCCTGGCGCCGCGCTCCACCAGCGTGCGCGCGATGCCGAGGCCGATGCCCCGACTCGCTCCGGTGACCACGGCCACCCGGCCCTTGAACGAAGGAGTCATCGCCAATCCTCTCGACGGCGGCAGGGCGTCCTGGCCTGCCTGTCTGACTAAGCGCTTGCTTAGCATGTTGGGCACGCGCGACACTGTCAACCACGGGAAGCACCCCGAAGGCACCCCGGCCAGCGGGACCGGCCGGGCCCATCTGCGAGGATTGCGCCATGACCGACCAGGCAACCGCCGATCTCTGGCCCGTCCCGCCCCTCGGCGGACCGGGCGGCGGACGTGCCGCAGGACGTACGGGCGAGCGCACCGAGGCCGCCCGGCGGCTGCTGCTCGCCGCCGTGGACTCCTTCGCCCGGCGCGGCTACCACGCCACCACCACCCGCGACATCGCCACCGCCGCCGGGATGAGCCCCGCCGCGCTCTACATCCACTACCCCTCGAAGGCCGCACTGCTCTCCGAGATCAGCCGCACCGGCCACCAGGCGACCCTCGACCTGGTCGAGCGTGCCGAGGCGGGCAGCAGCGACCCGGTCGAGCAGATGCGCCGCCTGGTGGAGGACTTCACCACCTGGCACGCCCGCGGCCACACCGTCGGACGGATCGTCAACCACGAGCTGCACGCCCTGCCGGACGAGGACTTCGCCGTCGTCGCCGAACTGCGCCGCCGGATCGAGGAGACCGTCCGCCGCATCATCGACGCGGGCGTGGCCTCCGGCGCCTTCGCGGTCCCGGACGTCCGCACCGCCGCCCGCGCGGCCACCTCGCTCGGCATCGACGTCTCCCGCTGGTACAGCGAGCGCAGCACCGAGACCCCGGAGGAGCTGGGCCGCCGCTACGGCGTCCTGGTCCTCCGCATGCTCGGCGCCACGGTCTGACCGCCCCCGCCGCTCGACCGCGGGGCCCACCGGGCCACTGCCCGCCGTTCCGCCCCTCTGCCCCTCCGCTCCTCGTCCCCCTGCCCCTCTGCCGCGGCGCCGCCCACGCCACCCGCCGCGCAGCGCAGATCCGGCCGTCCACCAGGTGCGGGACCGATGCCCGCGCCCCCGATCGAGCGGCCCTCCCCGTGGCCGGCCCACGGAACCGCCGTCCACCCGGAAGCACGGGCACACCGACGCACCGACGCACCGACGCACCGGCGCACCGGCGCACCGACACGACTCGACAGAGTGCCGAGGCGGCACTTCCCCGGCCCCGATTCGTTAGGTTAGGCTCACCTAATCAACGAGGAGGTCTCCATGTCGGACGCCAAGAGGCACCGCCTGCCCGTCGCCCCCCGGCCGCAGCCCGCACGGCACGGACAGGCTCCGAACGGCGCCGAACGAGCCCGCACCCTGCTGGAGTTCGGCTCCTCGGTGGTGCTCGACGTACCCGGTATCGACCTGCTGAACCGGCCGGGGATCCCCCCGCTGGTGCGCTGCACCGCACTGCCCGGCGCCGCGTTGGCCGTCCTGGTGGAGAGCGCCTCGCCGCTCTGCCGGATCGCCGCACTCTCCCGGGACGAGGCCCTCACGGCCGAGCTGGAGGCGGTGGACGTCGCCCCGGTCGCCCTCCCCCACCGGATCCGCGGCCGGCTCACCGCCCAAGGACGGCTCAGTGCGCTGCCGACCGCCGGTCCCGAGCTGATCGACGGCCTCTTCCCCCGGCGGGGCGACGGCGACCACGCGCTGCTCCGCCTCGACCTCGACCACCTGGCCGTCGAGGACCTCTGGGGCACCGAGTGCTGCATCGACCCCGCCGCGTTCTCCACCGCGACTCCGGACCCGATCGCCGCCGACGAGGCCGCCATGCTCCAGCACCTGGCTGCCTCCCACCCCGAACAGCTGCGACTGCTGGGCCGTCGGGCGCTCGAACACCCGTCAGGGCTGAGCGCCTGGCACGAGCCCGTCCACAGCCTGTCCGAGGTCCGGCCGGTGTCGCTGGACCGCTACGGGCTGCGCGTCCGGCTGCTCAGCGGCACCCGGATGCTGGACGCCCGGTTCGACTTCGACCGCCCGGTCACCGGCCCCGAGCAGCTGCCCGAGGCGATGCACCGGATCTTCGCCCACCTCGGCCACTGACGCCGACGACGGCCCGGCCAGCGGGACCCTCGACCGGACGGCCTCCGGTCGACCCGCCCGCAGTCGGCCGTGGGCCGCTCAGGAACGCCCGGCGTCGGGCCGGCGGTCGGGGCCGATCACCGAGAAGAGGCCGCCTTCGGCGTCGCGCAGCCGGGCCACCCGCCCGTACGGGGAGTCGCTCGGATCGTTCACGACCGCCCCGCCGAGGGCGATCGCGTGGTGCACGGCGGCATCGGTGTCGGCCACCGAGAAGAAGACCTCCCAGTGCGGGACCACCTCGGTGGCCCGGCGCAGTGCGGCCACGCTGCGGCCGTCCGAGCGCAGCACCACCCGCTCGTGCTCGTAGCGCACCTCGAAGTGCGCCGGATCGCGGCCGTCCCAGAGGAAGACCTCGCCGTAGAACAGCGCCGCGGCGAACGGGTCCGCCGTGCGCAGCTCGATCCAGACGGCGGCGCCGGGCGAGCTCACCCAGGCGGCGCAGCCGAGGTCGCCCTCCCAGACCCCGAAGGCCGCCCCGAACAGGTCGGCGGCCAGCGCGACGCGTCCGGCGTCGAAGGCGAGCGGGCCGACCGCGACGGTGGCGCCGCGTTCGCGGATCCGGGCGGCGGCCTGGTCGACGCTCTCGATGCCGAAGTAGGTGGTCCAGGCCACCGGCGGCTGCCAGTCCCCCGAGACGACGCCGATACCGGCGACCTCCACACCGTCCACCACCGCGCGCAGGTAGGGGCCCCAGCGGTCGGGCCCCGGCTCGAAGGTCCAGCCGAGCAGTGGCCCGTAGAAGGCCCGCGCGTCCTTGAGGTCGCGCGCCATCAGGCTGACCCAGCAGGGGGTGGCCGGTACGCAGCGTACGGTGACGGTGTGCTCGCTCATGCGGACGTACCCCTTCCGGTGCTGGCAGGGTTCAGCCTAGGGCCCGTCTTCAAACTCCCGCCTGCCGGGCGGCGCCACCGGGGCGGGGCGGGGCCGCCACCGGGGCGGGGCCGGGGCGGCCTTCAGGATCCGGTTTCCGTCCGCCCGTCCTTGAGGCCGCCCGGCACACCCGTCAACTCGGCTGCCAGCCCAGGGGGTCGACACCGCCCGGGATCGGCGTGCCCGGGTCGTAGGGTGCGCGGGTCAGCACGAAGCTGCCGAGATCGAGGTGGCTCACCGTGCCGTCCGCCGCGCGGACCACCCGGAGCGTCTCACCCGCGTAGTAGCCGTCCAGTCCGGTCCACGTACCGTCCGGCAGGGCGCGGAACCGGGAGTCCCGGCCCGCAGCGCCGAGCGGCGCGAGTTCGAGGGCCCGGTCGGCCCGCAGCCGCAGGATGTGTGCCGACGGCCCCCAGTACCAGGGCCCGGTCAGCGCGAGGAGTTCCGGATCGACCTCGGCCAGCGGGCGCCACGGCTCCGGGAGACGAGGTTCGTGTTCGGCCACGATCCCGATCAGATCCGCCGCGATCACCGAGGTCGGCGTCCCGGAGGTCGCGTTGGCCAGCACCACGGCGGCCAGGTCGTCCGCCTCGCTCACCCAGAGGGCGGCCACGAAGCCGGGCATCGAACCGGTGTGCCCGAACAGCAGCCGGCCGTCCTGCCGCCGCAGCTGGGTGCCGAACCCGTAGGAGGCCACCCAGTCGGGCCCGCTGGGCTCCGCCACCGGCCGGCGCATCTGCGCGACGCTGTCGGCGCCCAGCACCTTCTCGTCGCCGCCCACCAGGAACGCGGCCCAGCGGCACAGGTCCGCGGCGGTGGACCAGAGTTGACCGGCCGGTGCCATCACCCCCGTGTCCTCCAGCGGTTCGGGCAGCATGACGTCCGCCCACGGGTGCACGGCGAACCCTCCGGCGTGCGGCGCCTGGGGCGACAGGGTGGTCCGGGTCATACCGAGCGGCTCCAGCACCTCCCGGCGCAGTACGTCGCCCCACGGCTCCCCGCGCAGCCGCTCGACCAGGGCACCCAGCAGCGCGTACCCCGGGTTGGAGTAGTGGAACCGGCTCCCCGCCGGGTGGCGCATCGGCTGCTCGCCGAGCACGTCCGCGAGCTCGGGCCGCAGTGCCCCCGGGGTCCGCTCCCACCAGGGGCCCGGCGTCTCGGAGGCCAGTCCCGAGGTGTGGGCGAGGAGTTGGGCGATCGTCAGCCCTCCGGCGGAGGTGCCGGGCAGGTGCTTCTCCAACGGGTCGGTCAGCTCCAGGGCACCCTCGTCCCGCAGCCGCATCACCAGCACCGCGACGAAGTTCTTGGTGAGCGAGCCGATCCGGTACTGCACGTCGTCGTCCGGGCGGTGGTCGTCGATCATGCTCCGACCGTCGGTCCAGACCATCCGGCCGCCCCGGACCACCGCGCCCACCAGCGACGGCGTGCGCCCCTCCGTCTGTCCTACGGCCAGCCGGTGCAACAGGGCACGGCGGGTGGTGGGAAGCAGTTCCTCGGGCGGGAAAGCCATCTGACTCCTCGTTCCTGTCTCGCGGTTCCGGCCTCACCTCCGGACCGGACCGGCCGACCCTACCCCGGCCTCCCCGGACCTGCCGCCGAATTCCCGGGGCACCCGCCCGGGACGACGACGAGCGGGTCCCGGCGTCCCTGCGGACCCACTGCGGCCGGTCGGCAGACGGTCGGCGAACGGGGACGACGGGTGCGGCGGTGTCCACCCGTCGTCCCGGGTCCCCCGATCGGCCGCCCGTCACTCCTGCCCCTGTGCCCCCTTCGGCCTTCCCGCCCCCTGCAGCCCTGCGAGACCCGTGCGGACCACGCCCCCGCAGCTGCCACCCGACCGGGCTCACAGGTCACCGCACGACCGCCCCGAGAACCGACCGCCCCACCCCGCGCTCCCCCCGGTCACCACCCGACCGGATTCACGGTTCGCCGCGCGACCGCGCAGAGAAGGGAGTGTGATGGGGGGCGGTGGCGAGCCAACGACGTGAGGAGCCGGGGATGGAGAGCGCGTACGTGATCGTCGGTGCGAGCCTGGCGGGGGCCAAGGCAGCCGAAACCCTGCGTGAGGAGGGTTTCGAGGGGCCGGTGGTCCTGATCGGGGACGAGCAGGAGCGCCCGTACGAGCGGCCTCCGCTCTCCAAGGGCTACCTGATGGGCAAGACCGCGCGCGAGAAGATCCACGTCCACTCACCCGAGTGGTACGGGGAGCACTCGATCGACCTCCGCCTCGGCACCGCCGTCACCGCCGTCGACCTCGCCGCCCGCCGGGTGACCCTGGCCGACGGCAGCAGCCTGGCCTTCGGGAAACTGCTGCTCACCACCGGTTCCAGCCCACGTCGGCTGCCGGTTCCGGGTGCCGACCGGGCGAACGTCCACTACCTGCGCCGGGTCGAGGACAGCGACCGGATCAGGGCCGTACTGCGGCCCGGCGCCCGGATCGCCGTGATCGGCGCCGGCTGGATCGGCCTGGAGACCGCCTCCGCCGCGCGCGAGGCGGGCAGCACGGTGACGGTGCTGGAGACGGCCGAGCTTCCGCTGCTGCGCGTACTGGGCCGCGAGGCGGCGCAGGTCTTCGCCGACCTCCACCGCGACCACGGGGTGGACCTGCGCTTCGGCGTGCAGGTCAGCGAGATCACCGAGCACGGCGTACGGCTCGCCGACGGCACGCTGGTCGAGGCGGACGCGGTGATCGTCGGCATCGGGATCGCACCGAACACCGGACTGGCCGCCGCAGCCGGGCTGACCGTCGACAACGGGATCCTGGCCGACCAGCACCTGCAGACCTCGCACCCCGACGTCTTCGCCGCCGGGGACGTCGTCAACGCCTTCCACCCGCTCTACGGCAGGCCGATCCGGGTGGAGCACTGGGCCAACGCGCTGCACCAGCCGAGGACGGCGGCGCGCTCGATGCTCGGCGAGGAGGCGGTGCACGACCGGGTCCCGTACTTCTTCACCGACCAGTACGAGCTCGGCATGGAGTACACCGGCCACGTCGAGCCCGCCGGCTACGACCGGGTGGTGTTCCGGGGCGACGTGCCGGGACGGGAGTTCATCGCCTTCTGGCTGTCCGGCAACCGGGTGCTCGCCGGCATGAACGTCAACATCTGGGACGTCACCGACACGATCCGCGACCTGGTCCGTTCCGGACGCCCGGTCGACCCGGACGCGCTCGCCGACCCGGACACGCCGCTCGACCGGGTCGGCAAGCCGTCGCAGGACTGACCGGTCGCCAACCGGCCGGTCACCTACTTGAGTTCGTCGTGCGCCTTGGTCAGCAGCTGCATGGCGAGGTCGTTGAGCGCCCTGGCGCCGGCGACCTCCTCACCGACCCTCGGCTGCGGCGCGTCGGCGTGGTGCCGAGTGCTGTAGCCGTGGGATCTGACTTCCGTGCCGTCCGGGAGCCGTACCATCGCGACGGCCTTGGTGCGGTCGCCCTCCTCCAGGAACTCCAGCTCGATGTGCCATCCGACGAGTGTGTGCATCATGATCGCCACCTCCACGGGCTTCGCTATCCAGACTGCTCCGGGCAGCGGGCACTCGCCACCCGCCCCGGCGGTGCCGCCGCCGGTCTCAACCCGGCCTCGGCTCGGGCGGCGTCGGCGGTCCGGGCGGCTCGGGCAGGTCGGGTGGCAGCGGTTCCTGTGACAGCGGTTCGTGTGACGTCGGTTCGTGTGACGTCGGTTCGTGTGACGTCGGTTCGGGCGGCACGAGAGCGGGCGACGCGCCGTTCTCGATCCCGGCGGCACCGCCGGCGAGGTCGGCGGGTTCGCACTCCTCGCGCCCGGTCTCGACGTGCACGACTCTGGCGGTGCGGTCCGGGGTGCTGGGGACGATCCGCTGGGGGCGTCCGCAGCGTGGGCAGATCAGCGGTATTCGGGGCATGGCTGCCGTCCACACCAGGACCTCGGCGAGCAGTAGTGGGGGGAACCGGGAGCCGGTGGGGGCCGAGCGCCGAGCGGGTGTGGTCCTCCTGACTCCCAGTGTGCCCGGAGCGCCCGCCGGGCCACCAGAGGGCAATGTTGAACGCGTTCAGTTATGCCGTAGAGTCTGCCGTGACAGCATTTTGAACACGTTCAAGTGCGGCGCACCGAAGGCACGGCTCAGGTGCCCCCGGGTACGACCGCACACCTCCGCACAAGGGGGCGGGACCGTGACCACACTGGTCAACCTCATCGTCATGCTCGGCATGTTCGCCGCGATACCGATCGGACTCACGCTCGTCGATGGGCCCGGCACCGCCCGGGCGGCCCGGCTCTGGCCGATCGCCGCCGTACCCGGCGCGCTCGCGCTCTGGCTGCCGCGCGGTCCGCTCTCCACCGGTCTGGCCGCCTGCTACGCCGGTGCCACCCTCGGCCTCGCCGCCCTGGCCCCGCTGCGGCTGAGCCGCACCAGGTCCCTGGCCCCCGCCGAGGTCGCCACGCTGACCGCACTCGCCACGCCCTCGGTGGCGGGCATCGCGCTGGTCGCCGAACGCTCGGGGCACCGGCTGTTCGGCTTCGACCTCAGGATCCTGGCGCTCACCGTGCCACACTTCCACTTCGCCGGGTTCACCGCCGCGCTGGTCGCCGGACTGGTCTGCCGCACCGCGCCCGACCGGCTCGCGGCCCGCGCGGCGGCACTCAGCGTCCCGGTCGGCACCCTGCTGGTCCTCGCCGGGTACTTCATCGACGACTGGGCCCAGTTGCTCGGCGCCGTCGTCCTGACCACCGGCATGTGGCTGGTCGGACTGCTCACCTGGCGGGAGCTGCGTGCCCGCACCGGCAGCGGGGACCTGCTCACCGGCCGACTGCTCGCCGTCTCCTCGGCGGTGCTCCTCGCCACCATGCTGCTCGCCCTCTGGTGGGCACTCGGCCGGGCCGCCGGCCTCCCGCACCCCACCCTGACCTGGATGGCCGCCACCCACGGCCTCGGCAACGCCCTCGGCTTCGCCCTCTGCGGGCTGCTCGCCTGGCGTCGACTCAAGGAGCTCCACCCGTGACCAGCACCCTGAACTACCCCGAAGTCGGCCGCACCGCCGATTCGGACCGTGCCCTGCCCGCCGGCTACAACCACCTCCGGCACCGGATCCTGCTCGGTCACGGCCGGGACGTCCTCGAAGCCGCCGGCGCCGCCGTCACCACCTGGCGGATGCACCGGGCCGCCGGGGTCCGGATCAGGGCGGCGGCGGAGCGGGCGGAACCGGGAGTCGCGGTCGAATGCGCGATCGGCGCCGGTCCGCTGCGGGTGGCCGCACCGTGCGAGGTGGTCTGGAGCAGCTACCGGCCCGACCGGATCGGCTTCGCGTACGGCACCCGCACCGGGCACCCCGAGTGCGGTGAGGAGTCCTTCGTGGTCGAGATGGGGCCGGATAGGGCCGTCTGGTTCACCGTGACCGCCTTCAGCCGCCCCGCCCGCTGGTACACCCGGCTGGCCGGACCGGTCGTCCCCCGCCTCCAGCTCTGCTACGCCCGCCGCTGCGGCCGCGTCCTGCGCCGGCTCGCCGACGGTTCCTGAGCGACCACCGGGCTCCGGGGACGACGCGGACCCGGGCGGAGCACGGCGCGGACCTTCACCGGCCGAGTCGCCGCACCGCCCGCCCCGCCCGCAGCACGTACCCGGCCGGTCCCACCCACAGTGCAGCGCTCGCGTCGATCGCCCACACCAGTGCCCGGATCAGCGTCATCAACGTCCTCCTCCCAACAGTGCTCCGGCCTTCCCGGCGCGGTACGGCGAGAAGTACGGGTCGAGCCGGAGGGCCTCGGGCGGCCGGCCGTCGGCCCCGGGTGCGCCGAGCGGGCGCTCGACCATGCCTCGCCGGGCACGTACGGGCCGTCCGGCCGAGCCACAACCTAGGACGCCGATTGATCTTCGTGCACGCCCGGACCCGGTCGGCACGCCGGACGGGTCACCGGATTCGCCCATAGGGATCAAGCTTTCGCGGTCGGCGCGGAGCGAAGTCCGCACGGGTCGAAAGGACCGGCACACCGTCGGCCGGAACGAGGCCCGGGCGCGGAGTCCGAACGCGGAGTCCGAGCGCGTTGCGGTGCCCGGACGGCCTTCGGGCCGAACGGGCGGGGTCCGGCAGTCCGGCGGAATAGCGGGCCGCAGCGCTTGGTTGATGCGGGTCGTACGGGCACCGACAGCATCGGAAGGCAGGCACCCCGATATGAGCACCGTCGAGCTGACCAAGGACAACTTCGACGAGGTCGTCCAGGGTCCGGATGGCAAGGGCTTCGTCTTCATCGACTTCTGGGCAGGCTGGTGCGGCCCGTGCCGCCAGTTCGCGCCGGTGTACGAGAAGGCCTCCGAGCGCCACACCGACCTGGTCTTCGCCAAGGTGGACACCGAGGCGCAGCCGGAGCTCGCGGAGGCGTTCGAGATCCGCTCGATCCCGACCCTGGCGATCATCCGCGACGGGGTCCTGGTGTTCGCCCAGCCCGGGGCCCTGCCCGAGCCCACGCTGGAGGACTTGATCGGCAAGGCCCGGGCACTGGACATGGACGAGGTCCGGGCCGGCATGAAGCAGCAGGCACCCGGCCAGGCCTGACCGGCCCGGCCCGGGCACCGGCCGCACGCGGCGGGCGGGCCCTTCCGGGCTCGCCCGTCCGGCCGCGATCCGGCTGCCGGTCGGCCTCCTGGTTCCTTTGCGTCCTCACGGCGGGTGCCACCCCCGGCGCGGCCCGGGCAGCCACCGGCAGCCGTGTCCGCCCGGCCGCCGACCGACAGGCGTCCCCGTCCGAGGGGCGGCCTCCCGGTCCTTCCACCCCTGCCGCCGGCACCGGCTCCGCCGCACCGGCACCTCGGTCGCTTTCCCGCGCCCCTGGGCGTCGTGCGCCGACGGCTTCAGCGGGTGAGCGCGATCCGGGCCGCGAGGCCGTCGAGGAGCAGGCGCAGGGCCAGCTCGAACCCTCGCTCGTCCAGGCCCGGCCCCCGTGCCGCAGCGGCCTCCAGAGCGCCCGCGAGCGCCGGGTACCCCGGCCGGTACTCGTCGGCCGGCCGGCCGAAGCCCGCGCTGAAGGTCTCCAGGGCCGACCCGAGCACCAGGTAGTCGAGTGCTGCCGCCGCCTCGGCGGCATCCGCCGGCGCGAGCCCGGCCCGGCCGAGGGCGGCGAGCAGGGCGTCGTACCCGAGCAGCTGGCGCGCGGCCTCCACCCGGCGGCGGGCGAACAGGGCGATGGTGTTGGGGTGCCGGACGAACGCCGCCCGGTAGCCACGCGCGTACTGCGCCACACCGGTGCGCCAGTCCGGCTCCGCACTGCCCGGCTCCGCGTCACCCGGCCCCGCAGTGCCCGGCTCCCCGCTGCCCGACCGTGCCGCGAGCGGGGTCAGATCGATCTCGGCGTTGACCAACTCGGCCAGGGAGTCGAGGAGTTCGTCCTTGCCGGTGACATGGTTGTAGAGCGAGGCCGCCTTGACGCCGAGCCGGTCGGCCAGCGCGCGCATGGTGAGACCGTCGGGACCGTTCTCGTCCACCACGTCGAGCGCCGCCCTGGCGATGATCTCCCTGCTCAGTAGCGCCCTGCTAGGTCGCCCCACTGCCCCGCCCTCCGTACGTCCACCGATCCGGCCACGTTACAGCCTGATGTCGGCCCCTTCCGCAGACCCCGGTGCAGCGGCTACCGTCCCGGACTAACAAAGTTAGTTTTGCCGACGGCAAGGTGGACCGACGATGACCGAGACCCCTGCAAGACCGACCGACGCCCCGACCGGCATCCCGCCCGGCGCCCTCGGCCCGGCGGACAGCGAACGCCTCGCCGCGCTCGGCTACCGGCAGGAACTGCGCCGCAGCCTGGGCGTACTCGGCAACATCTCGATGGGCTTCGCCGTGGTGTCCCCCGTGGTCGGGCTCTACGCCGTCGCCCAGGTCGGCATGAGCGTGGACGGCGGCGCCTGGGTCTGGGCCCTGCCGGTCTGTCTGCTCGGTCAGCTGCTGGTGGTCTGCGTCTACTCCGAACTCGCCTCCCAGTGGCCGCTCGCGGGCGGCGCGTACCAGTGGAGCAGGCGGCTGGCCGGGCCCACCTTCGCCTGGCTGAGCGGCTGGATGTGGCAGTTCGCCGTGATGTTCGCCAACACCACGGTCGCCTACCTCGCCTCGCCCTGGTTCTTCGCGCTGTTCGGCGCCGCTCCCACCCCGACCCGACTGGTGCTGGTCTCGGCCGCGTTCATGGTCCTCTGCACCCTGGTCAACGCCTACGGCATCAACCTGCTGCGCTGGTTCGTCTCGCTCGGCATCGCCGCCGAGGCCGTCGCCTCGGTCCTGGTCGGCCTGGCCCTGCTGCTCTTCTTCCGCCACCACGGCCTCGGCCTGCTCACCGACACCCTGAACGCACCCGCCACCACCGGGACCGGCGACCTGATGTCCTTCCTGGCCGTGATCGCCGTCGGCGGCTGGGCCTTCATCGGCTTCGACGCCTGCGTCTCCACCGCTGAGGAGACCAAGGACGCCGCCCGCCAGGTCCCCCGGGCCATGCGCTGGGCCCTGCTCAGCGTGGGCACGGTGGTCATCCTGAACGCGGTCGCGGTGGCCCTGGCGCACCCCGATCCGGCCGCCGTCGTCGCCGGGAAGGACCTCGACCCGGTCACCACCGCCGTCACCTCCGGGTTCGGCGACTGGTCGGCCAAGCCGTTCGTGGTGGTCGTCCTGGTCAGCTTCACCGCCTGTCTGATGGCCTCCCAGGGCGGCGCCGCACGAGGCCTCTACTCGCTCGCCCGGGACGGCGTCTTCCCGTTCTCCACCCAGGTCCGGAAGGTCAACCGGCACAGGGCCCCGATCGGCGGCCTGATCGCCGCCACCCTGGTCAGCTGCGCCGCGTTCCCGCTCGGCCTGGAGAGCACCGCGATCGGCAGCCTGATCACCTTCGGCAGCGCCGCCACCTTCCTGCCCTTCTTCCTGCTCACCCTGGCCTCGCTGACCGCCAGGCTGCGCGGCGGCTGGCGGCCCGCCGGACAGGTCTCGTTCGGCCGGTGGGGCACCCCGCTGAACGCCCTCGCGGTGCTCTGGACCGGCCTCGAAGTGGTCAACATCTGCTGGCCGCGCGCCATCCTCGCGCCGCCCGGGGCGCCCTGGTACCAGGTCTGGGCGGCCCTGCTCGGTGTCGGGCTGGTCACGGTGATCGGCCTCGGCTACCTGATCGTGCGCCGCCCGCAGCGCCTGATGCGGGGCGCCGCCCCCGAGCGCACCGACACCGACGAACTGGCACCCGCCGTACTCTGACGGTCCGGACCGCTCGCGGCCGGTGCCCGGACCGGCCCGGACCGCCGACGGTCAGCACGGATCGCTCTCGCCCGCCGACCGGCCGGCTGCCTGCCTGCCTGCCGGGCACTCGGTCCGCCGCCGAACGTCCGGTTCTTCTCGGTGCCGACACGCCGACCGCGCGCCCGCCGGGCGGGGCAGGACCGTCGGAGGATGGTTCCGCCCCGCCCGGTGGGCGGTGGCAGCGAACGCACAGCGGAAGCAGAGCGAGAGCGAGAGCCATGACCCCGCAACCCGAGCAGTACGACGTGGTGGTCCTCGGCGCGGGGGACCGGGGGGCGGCTGAACTCGCCCCGCGCCCCCGCCCCGAGGGAGAGGACG
>NZ_JBHJVK010000023.1:0-40347 GCF_042264695.1 Kitasatospora sp. NPDC056138
TCCTTCAGGCCGCCTTCCAGCGGGCCCTCCGGGCGCTTCGTTCTTTCGTGTTTCCAGCTTATCAGATGTTTTCCGCTCCGTTTTCCGGAGTTTCATTCATCGGACTCGCTTTTCTTCGCCCCTCTCGGTGCGACTCCGGAACTGTACGGGGATCGGCCCTCCACAAGCAAATCGCCCCCGCCCGGGGTTCCGGGCGGGGGCGATCGGCGAACGGGATCACCGGACCTCGGTGATCTCCGGGCCACGTGCGAAGGGGTCGAGCGCGGTGCCGCCGAAGCGGGAACCCTCGCCCTCGGCGTCGGTGATGCCACCGTCGGCGACCATCTGGGCGTCCTCGGGGAGCTTCAGCACGATCGGGTCGCGCGGTGCCATCGGGGTCTCACCGCGGACGACCACGGTCTGGCGGAAGACCTGCTCGAGGATCCCGGCCATCTCGGGCTGCACCGCGGCCTGACCGGAGATCACGCCGCGCAGGAACCAGCGCGGTCCGTCGCAGCCGACGAAACGCACCAGCTGGGCGCCCTGGGTGCCGTCGGGCAGCTGGACGGGGACCTGGGCGCGGAGGTGCCAGCCCAGCGGGCCCTCGTCCTCCTCGACCAGTCCGCCCTGCTGGGTGATGCCGGTGGCGATCTCGTCGCGGACCTCACCCCAGATGCCCTCGGACTTGGGGGCGGCAAAGGCCTGCAGCTGGATCGCGCTGTTGCCGAGGACCAGGGTGGCGGCCACGATCGCGTCGCCGGCCACCTCCACCCGCAGCTCCATGCCCTCGACGCCGGGGACCAGGAGGCCGCCGAGGTCGACTCGGCCTTCCTCCGGGTTCTCCAGCTCGGAGACGTCCCACGGTCCGTCGGGGCGCGGAGCCGGCGGCAGGCCGACCCGGTCCGCCGGGTCCTGCTCGGTCACGTTCTCGCTCTCGGAGTCGGCGGAACCTTCGACGCCATCGGCCGTCTCGTCGGCGCTGATGGCATCGTCGGCGAGCTGCTCGACAGCGTCCTCGCTCTTCTGGCGACGACGGAACACGGTCACTGTCCTTCCCGGTCCAAGACCCCGGTCCAAGACCGAAGCGAATACCTGCTCGGCTACTGCGAGCCGCGGGCATGCTAGACCGCGGCGTGACCACCCGTCGATCCGAACCCGCCCTCGGCGCGTGCCGACCCGGGCAGTTCCGTCACCTCGTGGAAGCGCGCCTTCTCGACCTGCTGGATCACCAGCTGGGCGATTCGGTCCCCGCGACGGAAGCTGACCCCCTCGCGCGGGTCCAGATTGACGACGATCACCTTGATCTCACCACGGTACCCGGCATCGACGGTCCCTGGGGCGTTCACCAGTGCAACACCGCAACGAGCTGCGAGACCCGAACGCGGGTGCACGAAGGCGGCGTAACCGTCGGGGAGGGCGATGGCGATGCCGGTGGGGAGCACGATGCGCTCCCCGGGGGCCAGCTCGGCGTCCACCGTGGTGCGCAGGTCGGCACCGGCGTCGCCGGGGTGCTCGTACGCCGGGAGCGGCAGCTCGGGGTCGATCCGGGTGATCAGGACGTCTACCGGCGGGCGGGCGGTGGGGCTCACGGGTTCACCTCAAAAGCTCTGGAGCGCTTCAACAGATCCGAGTCGTCGAGGACCTTCTTGATGTCCTCGGGACGACCGTGCTGGGTGAAGTGTTCCAGCTTCACCTGGATGAAGAGTGCCTGAGCCCGGATCGCGACCGGTCCGTCCGGGCCGCCGATCCGGCCCTCTGCCGCGCTGTAGATCTTGCGGCCGTGCACACCGGTGACCCAGGCGCGGATGTACAGCTCGGCGTCGACCGGGACGGGGCGGACGAAGTCGGTCTCCAGCCGTCCGGTGACGGCGGGGGCGTGCAGCAACCAGTTCAGCGTGCCGAGCGTCTCGTCCATCGCCGTCGTCAGTACGCCGCCGTGGGCCAGCCCCGGGCCGCCCTGGTGGCTGGGCCTGACCGTGAAGCGCGCCGTGACGTCCAGCCCCTCCCCCGCCACCGCACTCAGCTGGAGTCCCTGGGGGTGCTGTGGTCCGCAGCCGAAGCAGTGGTCGTAGTGCGAGCCGAGCGGCGTGCCGGGGGCCGGAGCCTCGGGCGCCCGGGACGGCAGCACGGCATCGGCCGGCGGGGTGGTCGGGGAGGGGGCGGTGGCAGCGACAGCGGGCTCGTCCGAGCCCTGCGGCGCAGGCGGGGAGGCGACAGGTCCGTTCACAGGCGCGACCCTACCGCCGGGTAGTTGAAAGCCGACAGGAGGTTGTTGAATCCAGGACGGTCGAATCGGGACAGCTCGGACACGCGACCGGCACACCCCGGACGCGCAGGTGAGGGCACCGACGGCAACCGGACCGGCGCCGACACCCGGGGGCGGGGCCGACCGGGCTGTGACCGGCGCACACAATGGGGGCATGTACGACGAACGCCTCACCGTCCCCCGCTCCTGGTGGCTGCTCCCGCTCGCGGCAGGCCTCTCACTCGCGCTCATCCTGCTGCGCTTCAGCGCGGTGGGCGCCCTGATCGGGCTGGTCGTCGGCATCGTGGCGGCGGCGGCCGCACTGAGCAACTACGGCTCGGCCCGGATTCGCGTGGTCCAGGGCTCACTGGTGGCCGGGCAGGCCAGGATCCCGGTCGAGGCGCTGGGCGAGGCCCACCCGCTGGACCGGGCCGAGGCGGTGGCCTGGCGCGGTGTGAAGGCCGACCCGCGCGCCTTCATGCTGCTGCGCAGCTACATCCCGACCGCGTTGCGGGTCGAGATCACGGACCCGAGCGACCCGACGCCGTACGCCTACCTCTCGACCCGCTCGCCGGAGCGGCTGGCGGCGGCCCTGGCCAAGGCCCGCCAGGGGGACGAGAGCTGACCGGCCCCTTCCGGGGTGCCGGGACGGGCGGTGCGGGCGTCGGACGGGTGTGCGGGGCCCGCCGTGACACGTACGGGCCCGTGGACGGATGGCACGTGCGGGCCCGGAAACGGAGGAGGGACGGTTCCGCTGGTGCGGGACCGTCCCGGTGCTCCGGTGAAGAAGGCCGTGTGCAGGGGGCTCCTGCCGGTGCGATCGGCGGCGCGATCGCGGTTTCTGCCTCCGGCCGAGGCGTGCGGGGCCGGACGGGGCGGCTTGCCGGGCCGACGGAGTCCGCCGGGCCCGGGGCATGCCCGCATGGTGCCTATTCGCAGTCTCGGCAGATCGGCTGGCCGTTCTTCTCGCCGGCAAGCTGACTGCGGTGGTGTACCAGGAAGCAGCTCATGCAGGTGAACTCGTCAGCCTGCCGAGGAAGCACGCGGACCGACAGCTCCTCGTTCGAGAGGTCGGCGCCGGGAAGCTCCAGGCCCTCGGCGGCCTCGAACTCGTCGACATCGACGTTGCCGCCCGACTTCTCGTTCCGCCGAGCCTTCAGTTCCTCGATGCTGTCCTCGTTGAGGTCGTCATCGGTCTTGCGTGGGGTGTCGTAGTCCGTTGCCATTTTCGCTCTCCCCCTCTGGGTGTGTGCGGTATCTCCAGCGCACGTAACGCATGGGGGGTCGGTCTTGTGCCCGACCCGAGGCGGAGATTGTGCCTTACTTCAAGCCTTGTTACTCAATCGACACCCAGCGGCGGAGCCGTTGGAGTGATCGAGTACGGTTCCGAGTGTCTCACCCAGCGCCGCCGAACCGCTGCACCGAGGCCCGCCGACCCGTCGCACCGACCGGGCCGGACACCCCCGCTCCGGCGGCAACTCCCCTTGTCAGCAGAGGCATTGACAAAAGGTCGACAAATCTCCACAGGTGATCTCCGAGCCCTGTCGGCCGGGTCGGCGGACGATCCGGCGGTCACGGTGAGCAATCAAGCGGTCGTGCCACACGTTCGGATGTGAGCTTGGTCACATCCGGGACTTTTCGGGCAAAAATCGGGGAAATCGCCCGCCGTATGTCACCTGCCCGGCGGCTCCGACAGGGCCGTCCGGGGGTGTCCGGACGGAGCCCGGAGCGTCCCTTCCAAAGCCCCGGGGGTCACCGGAGCCACCGGAACCGCCCGGGTCCGCCGGACCCCCGGCTCACTTCCGCGCGGCGTTGGCGGCCCGGCGGGCGAGCAGGGCGGCCTGCCGCTCGTCGAAGCGCACGGCCTGGGCGTGCAGGCCGTCCAGGAAGACCCCCAGCTCCTCCTGGGCCCTGGCTCCGTCCGGGCCCAGACCGTCGATCTCCATCACCTTGAGGTGGCGCAGCACCGGCTGCAGCACGTCGTCGTGGTGGATCCGGAGGTTGTAGACGCCACCGACGGCGATCTGCACCGCGGAGCGCTCGAAGCCGGGCATGCCGTGTCCGGGCATCCGGAAGTTGGTGACCACGTCGGCGATGGCCCGCATCGCCTGGTCGGGGGCGAGTTCCAGGGCGGCCTTCAGCAGGTTCCGGTAGAAGACCATGTGCAGGTTCTCGTCGTTGGCGATCTTCGCCAGCAGCTGGTCGCAGAGCGGGTCGCCGGCGAAGTGGCCGGTGTTGCGGTGCGAGATCCGGGTGGCGAGCTCCTGGAAGGCCACGTAGGCGACGGACTGCAGCATGCTGTGCGCGTTGTCGGACTCGAAGCCCTCCGACATGTGCACCATCCGGGCCCGCTCCAGCTCCACCGGGTCCACCGCACGGGTGGCCAGCAGGTAGTCGCGGATCGCGATGCCGTGGCGGCCCTCCTCGGCGGTCCATCGGTGCACCCAGGTGCCCCAGGCGCCCTCGCGGCCGAACATGGTGGCGATCTCGCGGTGGTAGCTCGGGAGGTTGTCCTCGGTCAGCAGGTTGACGACCAGCGAGATCCGCCCCAGCGGGGTGATCTTCGACTGCTCTATCGACCAGGCCTCGCCACCGAGCACACCGTCGAAGTCGCGGCCCTGGCTCCACGGGACGTACTCGTGGGGCATCCACTCCTTGGCGACCTTCAGGTGGCGGTTGAGCTCGGTCTCCACCACCTCCTCCAGCGCGAGGATCAGCTTGGCGTCGGTCCAGGCGTTCGAGGCTGTGCGCTGCACGGGTGCGATGGTCACGGCTGGTGCTCCTGAGGGCGGGCAGGGACGGGTGGGACGCACTGAGAGCCGGGCGGGGCCCGCTTGGGGGACGGGACCGGGGCCGGGGCCGGGCGGAGCCGGGCCAGAGGCGACTCACTTACGGCTGCGTAGGTTACGTAACCGTAAGTTGTTCCGGCGGCAAATGACAAGCCGCCCCTGCCAGGGCTTATGTCGTCTTGACGAACCTGGCAGGGGCGGCGGTTGATGGTCCGCGCACGGAGCGAATCGGACCCCGGGCGCGGCGGGGTGCGGGCCCGGGAGGGCGCAGGAGGCCGTCCAGCGGCCCGGGGAGCGGGTCAGGCTCCGGGGATCCGCACCCGGATCGTGAGGCCGCCTCCGGAGCGCGCAGTGGCCTCGATGGCCCCACCGTGCGCCCGGACCACCGAGCGGACGATGGACAGACCCAGACCCACCCCCTTGTCACTGCGGGTCCGGTCGGCACCCTTCACCCGGCGGAACGGCTCGAAGATGTGCTCCAGCTCGTACCCGGGCACCACCGGTCCGGTATTGCTCACCACCAGCTCACCCGCCCCGCCCGCCACCACCGTCGTCGTGATCTCGACCCAGCCGTCCGCCACGTTGTACCGCACCGCGTTCTGCAGCAGGTTCAACGCGATCCGCTCCAGCAGCACCCCGTTCCCCGACACCGTCACCGGCGTCAGCGTCGAACGCAGCTCCACCTCCCGGGTCCCCGCCTCCGGCCTGATTTGCTCCAACGCCCGCAACGCCACCTCGGACAACTCCACCGGCCGCCGATCGGTCAGCTCGTTGTCACTGCGCGCCAGCAGCAGCAGCCCCTCCACCAGCTGCTCACTGCGCTCGTTGGTGGCCAGCAGCGTCCGGCCCAGCTGCTGCAGATCCAGCGAGGCGTTCGGGTCCGACAGCTGCACCTCCAGCAACGTCCGGTTGATCGCCAGCGGAGTCCGCAGCTCGTGCGACGCGTTCGCGACGAACCGCCGCTGCGAGTCGAACGACCGGTCCAGCCGGTCCAGCATCTCGTCGAACGTGTCCGCGAGCTCCTTCAGCTCGTCATCCGGCCCGTCCAGCTGGATCCGCCGGTGCAGGTCCGACGACGCCACCTCGCGGGCCGTCCGGGTGATCCGGCCCAACGGGCGCAACACCCGCCCCGCCATCGCGTACCCCGCCACGAAAGCGATCACCGCCAGGCACACCAGCACCGTCAACGACTTGCGCAGCAGGACGGTCAGCGCCGCGTTGGACTTGAGCTCCTGCATCTGGACCAGCTGGTCGTTGAACTGCTGGGAGGTCACCACCCGTCCGTTGACGGTGGCACCGCCCTGGTCGAACCCGAAGGTCGGCAGCAGGGCGTCGTGGAAGGCCTGCCGGACGAAGAAGTACATCAGCACCAGCAGGACGACTCCGGCCATCAGGAACATCCCGCCGTACAGCAGGGTGAGTCTGATCCGGATGGTCGGGCGCAGCTGGAGCCAGCTGAGCAGGCCGTCACCGGGGGTGTAGGACGTGCCGTGCTCGGACCCGCCGGCGGGCTGCCGCACGGCGGCGGCCGGCGAATGGGCCGGCCTGGGCGGTACTGGGACCGGGCCGCCGGCAGGCGTGCCGGGGGCCCCGCCGGCGGGGGGCGGGGTGGTCATGACGTTCCTCTCCGGGCGGTGCGCTCTGAGGTGGTACGGGGGGTCGGCGGGTGGCCGACCCCGGTGGCCCGGTCCTTGCGGTCCGGGGTCTGGCGGCTCAGATCCGGTAGCCCGAGCCGGGGACGGTGACGATCACCGGCGGGTCGCCGAGCTTGCGGCGCAGGGTCATCACGGTGACCCGCACGACGTTGGTGAAGGGATCGGTGTGCTCGTCCCAGGCCTTCTCCAGCAGCTGCTCCGCCGAGACGACCGCGCCACCGGCCCGCATCAGGACCTCCAGCACGGCGAACTCCTTGGGCGCCAGCTGGACGGTCCTGCCCTCCCTGAGCACCTCCCGGCGGCCGGGGTCGAGCGAGATGCCGGCCCGCTCCAGGATCGGCGGCAGCGGGACGGTCGCGCGGCGGCCCAGTGCACGTACCCGGGCGACGAGTTCGCTGAAGGCGAACGGCTTGGGAAGGTAGTCGTCGGCGCCGATCTCCAGGCCCTCCACCCGGTCGCTGATGTCGCCGGAGGCGGTCAGCATGATCACCCGGGTGGCGAGACCCTGCTCGACGACGCTGCGGCAGACGTCGTCGCCGTGGACCAGCGGGAGGTCGCGGTCGAGCACGACGACGTCGTAGTCGTTGATCGCGATGCGCTGGAGCGCAGCCTCACCGTCGTACACCACGTCCACGGCCATCGCCTCGCGGCGCAGGCCGGTCGCGACGGCTTCGGCGAGCAGCTGCTCGTCCTCCACGACGAGTACCCGCACGATGGTTGTCCCTTCTTCCTGAGCGGCCCCGCCGTGCGAGCCCGAGCGGGCCGTTGTGCGCCGGGCGCGGAGCCGAAGCGTCCTGATCCCCCGGGCTGGCATCGGCCCGGGAGCCGGCACACGGATCCGACGGTGTTCCCATCCTGCCTGGTCCGCCGGTAAAGCAGCGGTAAGCGGCCGGGGCCCCGGCGCCGGACGGATTGAAACGGTAGGGCGCTCTGCCGATTGGACTGTGACGCGGGCAACTTTCTCGGATCGGAAGGTTTCCCGCCTTCGCCGGTGGGGAGGACAGCTGCACACCCGCGATCGGGCCGAGCGCCGATCGCAACCACCCGCCGTGCGTTCATCCGCACCGGCTCAGGGGACCAGGTGTCACCGGGAGCGGCCCAGGGCCGTCTCCGCGCCCGACCGGAGAGCAGCAGCTCGGCTGGGGCGTTTCCGTTGACCGCCGTCCTCCCCGTCGCCGGGGAACGCCGGACCGTGCCCGTCCGACACAGCAAGGGGGCTCGTATGGACGCCTTCACCGCCGGAATCCTGCAGCGCATACAGAACACCGAACAGGACCTCCACCGTGCACTGGAGGCCGGTGACGACTTCTTGGCCGAGGTCGAGCAGTCCGAACTGGACGATCTGCGCCGTCTCGCTGCCGAGCACGGCATCGACCCGGTGCGCGAGATCCACCGCTCAGCCGCCTGACCCGACCCGACCCTCAGCGGTCACGGCGCGTTCGCACCACCACTCACCCCGAGAGCCGTCCGGGGCAGCTGAAATCCAGGCCCTGGCACAGCTTCCGTGTGCCAGGGCCTTTCGCTCGCCCGCTGCGCCTGCCCGGTGCACGTGCGCACCACGCGTGCCCGGCGTGCTGCCGCACCGGGCTGCTTCCGTACCCGATCGCCGTACCCGACTGCCGGGCGGGACTACCCGGCGCCCCGGTCCAGCCGGTCAGTCGTGCCAGGCTCCGAGGGCCTCCAGCCGGGACTGGAGCGGCTCGAAGACGCCTGGCGGCGCGGCGACGGCGAGACCGCCGTCCGGCCCCTTCCCCGGACGCCCACCGGCCAGCGCCCCCGCCTCGCGGGCGATCAGCACCCCGGCGGCCATGTCCCAGGGCTGGAGTCCGCGCTCGTAGAAGGCGTCCAGCCGGCCGGCCGCGAGGTCGCAGAAGTCGACGGCCGCGGCACCGGCGCGGCGGATGTCGCGCACCTCGGGCATCAGCTCCAGCAGCACCTGTGCCTGGTGGGCGCGGACGTCACGGACGTAGTTGAAGCCGGTGCCCACCAGTGCCTGGCCCCAGGGCGGCGCCGGGCGGCAGGAGATCGGCGTGCCGTCGAGGCGGGCGCCGCCGCCGAGCACCGCCTGGAAGAGCTCGCCCCTGGCCGGGACGGCCACCACCCCGACCACCGCCTGCCCGTCCAGCTCGGCGGCCACGCTGACACCCCAGGAGGGCAGCCCGTACAGGTAGTTGACCGTGCCGTCGAGCGGGTCGACCACCCAGCGGACACCGCTGGTGCCGGGACGGTCGGCGCCCTCCTCACCGAGGTAGCCGTCCTCGGGACGGCGCTCGCCGATCAGCTCCAGGATGAGCTTCTCGGAGGCGAGGTCCATCTCGGTGACGACGTCCACGGGGCTGCTCTTGGTCGCGGCGACACCGAGGTCGGCGGGGCGGCCGTCGCGGAGCAGGGCGCCGGCTCGGGTGGCCGCCTCGACGGCGACGTCGAGCAGTTCGGCGAGCAGCTCGGGATTGGGCATGGGATTCCTTCCGGCGGGTGTCGGCGGTCGAACGGGCGCCCGACGGTCCGTCCCGGGCCCGCGGCCGGCCTTGGCGGCCCGAAGGCGCACGGCCGACCGGCGAGCCTGGCACACGGCGCCCGGCGGGGCGTCAGATCTCGGCCACTGCGGGCCGGGCAGCCCGCGGGTTGGGACAGCAGGCGACGGCGCACACGTCGTGGCTGGGGCCCAGCGCGCCGAGGGCGCAGCGCTCGGCGGGCAGGCCGCGCTCGACGGCGGCACGCTCCAGGAGCAGCTCGCGGACGGCCGCCGTGAAGCGGGCGTCGGCCCCGACGGTGGCGGCCCTGGCCACCGGCAGGCCGAGTTCGGCAGCCTTGGCGACGGCCTCGGTGTCGAGGTCGTACTTGACCTCCATGTGGTCGGAGACGAAGCCGATCGGAACCATCACCGCCGCCGGGACGCCCGCCGCGTGCAGGCTCTCCAGGTGGTCGCAGATGTCCGGTTCCAACCACGGGATGTGCGGGGCGCCGCTGCGGCTCTGGTAGACCAGCTCCCAGGGGCGGTCGGCCACGCCGGTGGCCTCCTCGACGGCCGCGGCGATCAGCCGGGCGACGTCCAGGTGCTGGGCGACGTACGCGCCGCCGGGCCTGCCGCGGGCGGGGTCGTCGGGGGCGCCGGAGGTTTCGGCCATCGCGTCCGGGATGGAGTGGGTGGTGAAGGCGAGGTGGGCACCGTCGCGGTCCGCGGCGGGGAGCTCGGCGAGCGCCGCCAGGGTGGCGTCGACCATCGGCCGGACGAACCCCGGGTGGTTGTAGAAGTGCCGGAGCTTGTCGACGCGCAGCTCGGGCAGCCCCTCCTCGGCCAGGGCGGCGAGGGCGTCCGCGAGGTTCTCGCGGTACTGGCGGCAGCCGGAGTACCCGGCGTACGCGCTGGTGGCGAGGACGGCGATGCGGCGGTGGCCGTCACCCGCCAGCTCGCGCAGGGTGTCGACCAGGTAGGGGGCCCAGTTGCGGTTGCCCCAGTAGACCGGCAGGTCCAGGCCGTGCTCGGCGAAGTCCTTGCGCAGCGCGGCGAGCAGTTCGCGGTTCTGTCCGTTGATCGGGCTGACCCCGCCGAACAGGAAGTAGTGCTTGCCGACCTCGGCGAGCCGCTCCTTGGGGATGCCCCGGCCCCGGGTGACGTTCTCCAGGAACGGCACCACGTCCTCGGGGGCCTCGGGGCCGCCGAAGGAGAGCAGGAGGAGCGCGTCGTAGGGCGCGGGGTCGGTGGGGGTGCGCGAGTCGGACATGGCTCCGATCCTGCCACCACCCCGTCGGCGCACGGCGGCAGGTCTGCCCGATGAGTAATCGTTTGCCATAGTTCGTAAGCTGTCCATGCGACTCGTGTTCCTTACCCCCATCCCAGCGGAGCCCCGCGTGCTGTCCAGTTACCGCCAGATCTTCGCCACCCCCGGCACTCTGGCCTTCTCGTCCGCCGGCCTGATAGCCAGGCTGCCGATCTCGATGACCGGGATCGGCATCGTCACCATGCTGTCCCAGCTGCGCGGCTCGTACGGGATCGCGGGAGCCGTCTCCGCCGTGCTGGCGCTGTCGGCGGCGGTGCTCGGCCCGCAGGTGGCCCGGCTGGTGGACCGCTACGGACAGCGCCGGGTGAGCCTGCCCGCGACCGGGATGACCGTGGTCGCCGCGGTCGCCCTGCTGCTCTGCGCGCGGATGGAGGCCCCGGACTGGACGCTGTTCGTCGCCGCCGCCGGCATGGGCGTGATGCCCAGCACCGGCTCGATGGTCCGGGCCCGCTGGGCCCACCTGTACAGCGGCGAGCCGCCCAAGCTGCACACCGCGTACTCGTTCGAGGCCGTGATGGACGAGGTCTGCTTCATCGTCGGCCCGATCCTCTCGATCGGTCTGGCCACCTCGGTCTTCCCCGAGGCCGGCGTGCTGCTGGCGGGGCTCTTCCTGATCAGCGGCGTGGTGCTGTTCACCGCGCAGCGCCGTACCGAACCGCCGGTGCACCCGGCCGCGCACCGTTCGGGCGGATCGGCGATCCGCTCGGCCGGCCTGGAGGTGCTGGTCCTGACCTTCGTCGCCACCGGGGCGATCTTCGGTTCGGTCGAGGTGGTGACCGTCGCCTTCGCCCAGGAACAGGGGCACAAGGCGCTGTCCAGCCTGGTGCTCGCCGTCTACGCGCTGGGCTCCTGCCTGGCCGGGGTGGTCTTCGGGACCCTGAAGCTCAACGGTTCGCTGGCCGGCCGCTTCCTGGGCGGGGTCGCCGTGATGGCGGTCGGCATGGTGGTGCCGCTCCTGGCCGCCGCCTGGCTGAGCGGCAGCGCCGGTCTGGTCGCGGTCGGCGCCGCGCTCTTCGTGGCCGGCATCGCCATCTCGCCGACCCTGATCACGGCCATGGCCCTGGTCGAACGGCTGGTGCCGGCCGCCCAGCTGACCGAGGGCATGACCTGGACCACCACCGGGCTCGCGCTGGGCGTCGCGCTCGGGTCCTCGATCGCGGGCTGGGTGGTGGACGCCGCGGGCGCCCCCACCGGGTACTGGGTACCGGTCGGCGCCGGCCTCTTCGGCGCCCTCACGGCCCTGGCCGGGCTGCGCCGGCTGCGCTCCGGCCTGGCCGCGGCCGACGGAACCGTCCCCGCGGAGGCGGCCCTCCAGCACTGAGCCCCGAGGCACCCGTCGGCCCGGCACCCCCTCCGGGGAGCCGGGCCGATGGCTTCCGGAACGCCCCGGACAGCCGGTGGACGACCCATGGACCTGGGTCGGACGAGTGGCTACGCTCCCCCTACTCAGTGGTAGGACGTGCTCGGGGCCAGCCGTCCCGGCACCGGAGCAGGAGGCACCCGTATGCCGCAGGCCAGTACCGCCCGCTGGAGCAACTGGGCCGGAAACCAGAGCGCCCGCCCCGCCCGGGTGGTCGCCCCGGCCTCGACCGCCGAGCTGGCCAAGGAGGTCCTCCGGGCGGCCGAGGAGGGCCGGACGGTCAAGGCGGTCGGTTCGGGCCACTCCTTCACCGCGATCGCCTCCGCCGGGGACGGCGTCCTGGTCAGGCCCACCGCGCTGACCGCCGTGCGCGAGCTGGACCGTGCGGCCGGGACGGTCACCGTGGAGTCCGGCCTGCCGCTCGCCGCCCTCAACCGGCTGCTCGCGGCGGCGGACCTCTCGCTCACCAACATGGGCGACATCGAGGTGCAGACCGTCGCCGGGGCCACCAGCACCGGCACCCACGGCACCGGCCGGGACTCCGGCTCGCTGGCCGCCCAGATCAGGGCGCTGGAGATCGTGCTGGCCGACGGCAGCGTCCGGACCTGCTCGCCGGCCGAGGATCCCGAGCTGTTCCAGGGCGCCCGGCTGGGCCTCGGCGCACTGGGCGTGGTCAGCGCGCTCACCTTCGGCGTCGAACCGGCCTTCCTGCTGACCGCCCACGAGCAGCCGATGCGCTTCGACGAGGTGCTGGACCGCTTCGAGGAGCTCGCGACCGTCAACGAGCACTTCGAGTTCTACTGGTTCCCGCACACCGAGCTCTGCTCCACCAAGCGCAACAACCGCAGCCAGGGCCCGGCCCGGCCGCTGCCGCCGGTCAGGGCCTGGCTGGAGGACGACTTCCTCTCCAACACCGTCTGGGAGGGCGTCTGCCGGATCGGCCGGAGCCTTCCGGCCGCCGTCCCGGCCATCGCCCAGCTCGCCGGGCGGGCCTGGTCCGAGCGGACCTACACCGATCTCGCGTACAAGGTGTTCACCAGTCCCCGCAGGGTGCGCTTCGTCGAGATGGAGTACGCCGTGCCGCGCGAGGCGGCCACCACCGTGCTGCGCGAGCTGAAGGCCCTGATCGAACGCTCGAACTGGCGGATCAGCTTCCCCGTCGAGGTGCGGACGGCGCCCGCCGACGACCTCTGGCTCTCCACCGCGAGCGGTCGGGACACCGTCTACGTCGCCGTCCACCTCTACCGGGGAACCCCCGAACAGGGCTACTTCACCGAGGTCGAGCGTCTGATGACCGCCCACCGTGGCCGCCCGCACTGGGGCAAGCTGCACACCAGGGACGCCGAGTACCTCGCCTCGGTCTACCCGCGCTTCGGTGACTTCACCGCGCTGCGCGACCGGCTCGACCCCGGGCGGCTGTTCGCCAACGCCTATCTGCGCCGGGTGCTCGGCCGGTAGGACAGGCAGCGCTCAGGGGGTCGCGGTGGCCCGGGACGTCTCGGCCACCCGCTCGGCGGTGCCCGCACCCGCGCCCTTGCCCGGGTCGGTGGTGGAGCCGGCGGCCGGACTCGATGCCGGGGCCGGGCTCACGGGCGTCGTGGGCGTCGGCGTGGGCGTCGGCGTCGGCGTCGGCGCCCAGGACGGCGAACCGCTCGGGGTCGAGGACGGTGCCGGGGAGGGCGAGAGCCGTCCGCTCGGCGTGGCCGCCGGGGTGCCGCCCGGCGTCGCGGAGGGCGCGACCGAGGGATCGGCGGTGCCCCCGCCGCCCGGGGAGTGGTCGGCGGGCGCCGGCGGTTCCGGCCGGCGGCCCGGGTTGAGCGAGGTTCCCGAGGAGTTGCCGTCGCCGGTGACGATGGAGTGCATCGGCTTGTCCGCGATCAGCTCCACCGCCAGGACCGGCGTCATCGCCAGGACGAAGACCAGCCCGGAGACCGCCGAGTACGTCTTCCAGGTCCAGCGCCGCCCGGCCCGGACGGTCCGCGGCTCGTTCCACTGCGGGGAGATGACCACCGGCCCGTCGGCCGGGACCTGCCGGAGGGCGTTGGCGGTGGCAGCCGGTCCCCGGTCGACCGCGCTGCGCAACTGCTCGCCGGTCCGCCTGAAGAGGTGCTGGAAGAGCGCGCCACCGGTGGTGGCTCCGACGCTGACCACCGCCGCGCCCAGGATCGTGCCGTACACGCCGAGCTCGGAGGCGAGCACCGCGCCGACCACCGCGGCCAGCGCGCTCGCCGCGACCTGAGTCATGCTCAGCTCGATCCGTGCACGTCCGGTCGCCGTCTGCTCGGCGGCCTGCGGCCCGCCCGGCTCACGCTGCTGCGGCATCAACATCCCTCGGTCGGTACGGCTCGACATCGACAAGTCCCTCCATCTTGCACAAAGAAGGACACAAGGGGCGAAAATACGGTTCTGAGCGGTCGATATATGTGAAGATGATCACCGTCCACTGATCGGGGGTCGGCCATTGGAGTGCCCGCCCTTGAGATTCCCGTGAATCGCGGGAGACTTGAGCGGCGAGCCGCCCCGCTGGATGCCACGAATGGAGTACTGTTCGTGGAGCCTGAGCCTCTGGTCAATGGATCGACAGCCCGTCAGACGGCGACCGGAACACTCGGGCGCGACATCGACCGGCGACGTGGCAAACAGGCAACCGTGCCATAAGGGCGGGTCCGGGCGAAAGCCCGACACGCCGGGTAACTCAGCAAGGTTGTGGCCACTCGCGAGTGGGCAGGCCACACTCAGTACGGGAGCAGCGACGCAGGTGACGTCGGCAGGCACCACCCGGGAGGTAACCGTGCCCGAACTGCGCGTCGTGGCGGTCAGCAATGACGGCACACGGCTGGTGCTCAAGGCTGCCGACAGCACGGAGTACACCCTCCCCATCGACGAGCGGCTGCGCGCCGCCATCCGCGGGGACCGGCCGCGCCTCGGCCAGATCGAGATCGAGGTGGAGAGCCACCTGCGGCCCCGGGACATCCAGGCGCGGATACGAGCCGGTGCCTCCGCCGAGGAGGTCGCCCAGGCAGCCGGCATCTCGGTGGACCGGGTCCGGCGCTTCGAGGGTCCGGTGCTGGCCGAGCGCGCCTTCATGGCCGAGCGGGCCCGCAAGACCGCGATCCGCCGCCACGGCGAGCCCACCGGGCCGCAGCTCGGCGAGGCCGTGGCCGAGCGGCTGGCGCTGCGGGCCGCGGAGAAGGACACCGAGCGGTGGGACTCCTGGCGCCGTGAGGACGGCACCTGGGAGGTCATCCTCTACTACCGGGCGGACGGCGAGGGCCGCAGCGCGAGCTGGACGTACGACCCGCCGCGTCGCCTGGTGCAGCCGAACGACGACGAGGCCCGCGCGCTGATCGGCGAGAGCGTCGAGCGCGAGGAGGACTCGGTCTTCCCGTTCATCCCGCGGATCGCCAGGCTCCCCCAGGACCGCCCGGCCCGCCCGATGATCGAGCGTCCCTCGGCGGACCGGATCATGTCGGGCCGCGAGGTCCGCGAAGCCACGGCCGACGGCCGGGATTCGCTGACCAGCCTGCTGGACGTGGTGCCCGCGTTCCGCGGTGACCTCGCCGTCCCGGCCGTGGAGCCGGTGCAGGTGGAGGAGGTCGAGGAGGCGGAGGAGCAGGCCGCTCCGGCGGCCAGTGTCGGAGCGGGCTCGGCGTACGCCGACATCCTGATGCCGCGCGCGGTCGCACCGCACCGTGAGCGACTGGTGGGCACGACCGACCGTCAGGCCGAGGCGGACGGCGTCCGCCCCGGACGTCGGGCCACCGTGCCGAGCTGGGACGAGATCGTCTTCGGCAGCCGCCGCAAGAAGCAGGACTGACGCAGGAAGCCCGGTCGGCCGGTCCCGTACGGAACAACCATCCGTACGGGACAACGGCACGTCTCTCCGCGGACGGTTCCCGCCCTCCGGCGGCCCGGCTGCCGGGCCGCCGGAGGGCGGGTCGCCGCGATCAGCCGGGCTGGTGACCGGTGGCTGCCGGGTTCTCCGGGTCGGCGGACCACTCGCTCCAGGAGCCCGGGTAGAGCGCGGCCCCGAAGCCTGCCACCGTCAGGGCCAGCAGCTCGTGCGCGGCGGTGACGCCCGAACCGCAGTAGACGCCGACCTCGTCGGCCTCGCGGTCGCCCAGGCCGAGGGAGCGGAAGCGCTCGGCGAGTGCGGCGGCGGGCAGGAAGCGCCCGTCCGGACCGAGGTTCTCCGTGGTGGGGGCGCTCACCGCGCCCGGGATGTGCCCGGCCCGGGGGTCGATCGGCTCGACCTCGCCCCGGTAGCGCTCGCCCGCGCGGGCGTCGAGCAGCAGTCCGGTGCGGGCCAGCGCGGCGGCCTGTCCGGCGTCCAGGGTGGGCAGTTGGCCGGGGACGGGCTCGAAGTCGCCCACCGGTGCCGGGGTTTGTCCGGTGCTCTCCGGCAGACCGGCCGCACGCCAGGCGGCCAGGCCGCCGTCCAGCACCCGGACGTCCCGGTGGCCGGCCCAGCGCAGCAGCCACCAGGCACGGGCGGCCGAGGTCGCGGGGCCGGCGTCGTAGACCACCACCGGGCGGTCTGCGCTCACTCCGGCCCGGCGCACGGCCGCGCCGAACACCTCGGGGTCGGGCAGCGGGTGGCGGCCGGCGGCACCGGGGGCAGCGGCCAACTCGGCGTCCAGGTCGACGTACTGGGCACCCGGCAGGTGACCGGCGGCGAACTCCCCGGCGCCGGGCGGACCGCCGAGCTGCCAGCGGATGTCGAGCAGGACCGGCGGGTGCGCGGAGTCGAGGGCCGTCGCCAACTCGGCGACGGAGACCAGCGGAGAACCGTCGAGCGGGCGGCCGGCGACGGAACCATCAGTGGATGCGGCTGTCATGACCGCCATTGTGGCGCGTACGACTCCGCTCTTTGTACGGTCTTTGCCTACTGCGCCGCGCGGTCAGCGGATTTCGGCGGCCCGAGGTGGAACCATCGCCCTGGGACGCGCGGCGGCCCTCGCCGACCGCCCCGGCGAGGAGGCACGCGATGACAGCGGTGACGGTGCGGCTGACCCAGGGCACGCCCTGCTGGGTGAGCCTGATGACCAGCGACCACCAGGGGGCCACGGCCTTCTACGGAGCGCTGCTGGACTGGGAGTTCACACCCGGGCCGACCCACCTCGGCGCCTACGCGCGGGCCACCCTGCACGGCGCCAAGGTCGCCGGAATCGGTGTCACCCCTCCGGGTCCCGGCCGTCCCGTCGAGTGGACGACGTACTTCTCGGTGGACGACGCCGACCTGGTCTCGCAGCGGATCCGCGAGTGCGGCGGCACGGTGGCGGTCGGCCCGCTGCAGGCCGAGCGGGCCGGACGGCTGGCGATCGCCGCCGATGTGTGGGGGGCGGTGTTCGGCCTCTGGCAGGGCGAGGAACACCTCGGCTGGGAGGTGGTCGACGAGCCCGGCGCCCCGGTCTGGAGCGAACTGCTGACTCCTGACGAGCAGTCGGCCGCCGCCTTCTACCGGATGGTGTTCGGGCCCAGCGTGCCCCAGCAGGACGCGACCGCTCCGCTGGCCGGAATCCGGCACAGCACCGACCTGCGGGACGGTCCGCCGCGCTGGCGGGTCCACTTCGCGGTCGGCGACGTCGACCTGACGGTGGCCCAGGCGGTGGCCCTGGGCGGCGCGGTGCTGGTGCCCCCGCACGAGGGCCCGGCCGGGCGGGTGGCCCGGCTGGCCGATCCGCAGGGCGGGCGGTTCTCGGTGGTCCAACTCCCCTGAGGCGTCCCCCGCGGCGCGGAGCACCTGCCCGACGGACCGTCACCGCTGCGCGCGGTGGCCGCACCCGGGGCGGGTGCCGTCCTGGCGGGTATCAGGGGCGCTGCTCCTCGAACGGGAGGACGTCCGGGGAGAGCACCGAGGTGCGGGCGGCGGCCGCGGTGAGGCGGCGGCGGTGGTGCCGGCGGCAGAGCACCTCGTAACCGACCTCGCTCTCGCTGACGGCGATGTCGCCGACCACGACCTGCGCGCCCTCGACGACCATCACGCCGCCGACGGTGCGGGCGTTGTGGGTGGCCCGGGCACCGCACCAGCAGAGCGCCTCGACCTGGAGGATCTCCACCCGGTCGGCGAGTTCGATCAGGCGCTGGGAGCCGGGGAAGAGCTTGGTGCGGAAGTCGGTGGTGATGCCGAAGGTGAAGACGTCGATGCTCAGCTCGTCGACGACACGGGCGAGTTGGTCGACCTGCTCGGCGTCGTAGAAGTTGGCCTCGTCGCAGATCAGGTAGTCGACCTTGCCGCCGGCCGAGAGCAGGTGGACCACGTAGGCGTGGAAGTCGAAGCCCTCGGTGACCTCGACGGCGTCGGCGCGCAGGCCCAGGCGGCTGGAGATGGTGGAGGCACCGGCCCGGTCGTGGCGGGAGAAGATGATCCCCTTGCGGCCGCGTGCGGCGTGGTTGTGGTCGAGCTGGAGGGCGAGCGTCGACTTGCCGCAGTCCATCGTGCCGGAGAAGAACACCAGGTCAGCCATGGGTGGAGCGGGGGCCTTTCGAAAGACTTCGGATGGGTGCGGGTCAGGCGCGGACTTCGAGCAGCGGCACCAGCTGCTCCACCGGGGTCATCGAGCCGTGCAGGCCGATCATCGAGGACTCGCCGGGCTCGTTGCGGGAGGCGATCACGGCGACGTCGTCCCGGGCGGCGGCGACCACGTCGCCGATCCGGTGGTAGACCCGGTCGTCGACCACGGGGCCGAACCAGCCGCCCGCTATCGCCTGGTCGCGGCTCGCCACCCACATCCGGTCGCCGAGCACCTCGCTCCAGACGGTGAGCACGTCGGCGGCCGCGCCGGGCACCGCGTACACGTGCCGGGCCCGGCCCTCGCCGCCGAGCAGGGCGACGCCCGCGCTCAGCTCCCAGTCCTCGTCGAAGTCGATCCGGTCCTCGGGGGCGATGTCGATCATGCCGTGGTCGGCGGTGACGTACAGCGCGGAACGCGGGGGGAGCTGTTCGGCGAGCCGCTGGACCAGGCGGTCCACGGCGTTGAGGGTGAGCCGCCACTCGTCGGAGTCGACGCCGTAGCGGTGGCCCGCCGCGTCGAGTTCGCTGACGTAGGTGTAGACCAGGGCCCGGTCGTGCTCGGCCAGCCACTGGGCGGCGACGTCCATCCGCTCCTCGCCGGTGGTGCGGCCGAGGAAGGTGCCGCCGGAGAGCGCGACCCGGGTGAGCGGGGTCTGGGCGAACAGCGGCGAGGACACCTGGCAGGTCGCCACCCCGGCCGCGTGGGCCTGCTCGAAGACGGTCGGGTACGGCTGCCAGCTGCCCGGCTCGACGTGCGGCTGCCACCGCAGCTGGTTCATCAGGTAGCCGGCGCCGGGGACCGCCACGGTGTAGCCGGCCAGACCGTGCTCCCCGGGGGTGCGGCCGGTGCCGACCGAGGCCAGCGAGGTGGCGGTGGTGGACGGGAACCCGGAGGTGATCGACCGGCCGCCCGGGACCAGCGAGTTGAGGAACGGCGCCCAGTCGGGGTGACGGCGGATCAGCTCCCAGCCCATGCCGTCGACCAGGAACACGCAGACCCGGTCGGCCGGGGTCAGCGGCAGCCCGCTCTCGAAGCCGGGTACGCCGAGCCCCGCCACCACGGCGGGCAGCAGGTCGGCCAGCGAGCCGTGCCCGTACGCGGGGACGGGGGCGTCGGAGGGGTCGAGGATCTCGAAGGAGTCGTAGTCGAGGTGCGACATCGGTGCCGTGCGCCCTCAGGCCCGGTTGGCGATGGTCGCCTCGGACAGGGCGCGCGCGAAGATCAGGGCCTGGGCCACCGTCTCCGGGCCGTCCCCGGCCTCGCTGACCCGCAGCGACAGGTCGTCGGCGGTGGCCGAGCCGGTGTAGCCGTGGTCGGCCTCGCAGTTGGGGTCGGAGCAGCCGGCCGGCTCCAGGTCGAGCCGCTGGACGGCACCCCAGCCGATGGTGAGCACCACCTCGCGGGGCAGCGTGCCCGGCGTGTACGTCTCGGGGTTGGCGACCATGCGGCTGAGCACCACGGAGTTGATCCGGTCGATCCGGACACACTCGGTGGAGGTGGTGGCGTACGGCACCGGGCTGGTGGCGTCGCCGGACTGCTCGTCGGTGTGGCTGACCACGAACCTGGACGGGGTGAGCACCAGCACCGTCACGTGCCGGCGCACCTCGTTGGCGTCGAAGGTGGTCTCCTGGTGCACCAGGTACGAGGTGATCGGCTCGGGGCCCACCGCGGACTCCACTGCCTCGGACACCAGGGCCGGGTAGTAGCCACTGCGCTCGATGGCCGAGCGCAGGTCCTGCGTGGTGGTGGTACCGGTCTTCGCCATAGCTCCATCCTGGCATGTCCCGCCGACGAAGCGGTCGGCACTGGCCGGGCTTCCGGCCTTCCGCGCCCGCGGGGGATCTGATGGGCGCAACCAAGGAAGGTTACAGGGTGCTCATGGCGCGCGGGCCCAGATCGGTGCGGACCGGGAGCGGGGCGATCCGGACGCGCGCCTCCAGGACCGCAAGGCCGTGCGGGGCGACGACCACGGGTTCGAGGTCCACCGAGGCGACCTCGGGGAGGTCGTCGACCAGCCGGGAGACCCGCAGCAGCAGTTCCTCCAGCGCGTCGGTGTCCACCGGGACGGCACCGCGCCAGCCGAACAGCAGCGGGGCGGCCCGCACCTCGCGGATCAGCGAGGCGACGTCGCGGTCGGTGGCGGGGATCAGCCGGTGCGCGACGTCGCCGAGCAGTTCGGCAGGGGCCCCGGCCAGACCGAAGGAGAGGATCGCACCGACTCCCGGGTCCACGGTGGCGCCGATCACGGTGTCCACCCCGCGCGGGGCCAGCCGCTGGACCACCGGGCGGACCCGTTCGGCGCCGCCGAGCAGGGCGTCCAGTTCCCGGTAGGCGCGGCGCAGCCCGGCCTCCCCGGTGAGGTCGAGCCGTACGCTGCCGAGGTCCGGCCGGTGGCGCAGGTGCTCGGCGGTGGCCTTGAGCGCGACCGGGTAGCCGAGGGCGGCGGCGGCCCGGACGGCGCTCTCCTCGTCGGGCGCGGGCAGGGTCGGCACGACGTCGATGCCGTAGCACGCGAGCAACGCGGCGGCCCGGTCGTCGGGAAGGGTGCGCCATGTCCCGGCTGGACCGGCGGCACCGGCTGAACCGGCGGGCCGGGACGGCGCGGCGGCCGGACGGGTCCGGAGCGCCTCGGTGATCAGCGCACGGGCGCCGGCCTCGTCGATCCGCTCGAACTCGGGTACCCGGGCGGTCTGCTCGGCCTCGGCGGTACGGCGGCGCCAGTCGGCGTAGTGCACGGCCTGGGTGAGCGCGTCGACGGCCCGTTCGGGCCTCGGGTAGGCCGGGATGCCCACCAGGCGCAGCCGCCGGGGCAGTTCGGTGAGCGCCAGGTGCACCAGCAGCAGCGGCTTGCCCAACTCGGCCGCCCGCGCGCCCGCTTCGGTGAGCGCCTCGGCGAACTCGGGCTCGTCGGCGCCGAGGTCGCGGGTGACCGCGGTCTGCGCGGCGATCGGCGGGATGGCGACGGCGACGACAGCGTCCACGGCCGGGTCGGCGAGCGCGGTCTCCAGGGCGATCCGGAAGTTCTCCCCGGTGGCGGCCGTGGTGAGGTCCACCGGGGTGCGCGGGCGCAGCCCCGCACCCAGACAGGCGTCGTAGGTGAGCAGGCCCAGCGAGTCGGAGTTGCCGACCACCGCGACCCGGTCGCCGGCCGGCAGCGGCTGGGCGGCGAGCAGTTCGCCGGTGTCGAGCAGCTCGGTGATGGTGTCCACCCGCAGCACCCCGGCCTGCCGGAAGAGCGCGTCCACGGTGGCGTCCTGGAGCCCGCCGACGGCGGCCTGGACGGCGTGGCCCGGCGGCAGGCTGCCGGTGTGCCGGGCGCCCTTGACCACCACCACCGGTTTCGTCCCGGCCAGGCGGCGGGCGATCCGGGTGAACTTGCGCGGGTTGCCGAAGGACTCCAGGTAGAGCAGCACCACCTCGGTGGCCGGGTCCTCCTCCCAGTACTGCAGCCAGTCGTTGCCGGAGACGTCTGCCCGGTTGCCGACCGAGGCGAAGGAGGAGATGCCCATGCCCCGGCGGTGGGTCGCCTCCAGCAGGGCCACCCCGACCGCGCCGGACTGGCAGAACAGCCCGAACGGTCCGCGCTCGGGCAGCACGGGTGCCAGCGAGGCGTTCAGCGGCTGCCCGGGATCGGTGTTGAGCAGGCCGAACGCGTTCGGGCCGATCACCCGCATGCCGGCGGCGCGGGCCTGGCGGACCAGCGCGCGCTGCCGGTCCCGGCCCTCCGGGCCGGTCTCGGCGTACCCGGCGGTGACCACCACCAGGCCCTGCACACCGTGCGCTCCGCACTCGGCGACCGCCTGCGGGACGGCGGGCGCGGGCACCGCGATCACGGCGAGGTCGACCGGGCCCTCGATCTCCAGCAGCGAGCGGTGGGTGGGCACCCCGTCCAGTTCGGTGCCGGGCGGGGCCTTGCGGTTCACCGCGTACACCGGGCCCCGGAAGCCGGCGAGGTTGCGCACCAGCGCCCGGCCGACCGACTGCGGGCTGCGGGACACCCCGAGGACGGCCACCGAGCGCGGGGTGAGCAGCCGCTGCACGGACCTGGCCTCGGCGCGGTGCTCGCGGGCGCGCATCACCGCGAGCGAGGCGGCGGTCGGCTCCAGGTCGAACTCCAGGTGGACCACGCCGTCGGCGAAGCTGCGCCGCTGGACGTAGCCGGCGTCGGTGAAGACCTTCACCATCTTGCGGTTCTCCGGCAGCACCTCGGCGGTGAACCGGCGGATGCCGCGCTCCTGGGCGACCGCCGCGATGTGCTCCAGCAGTGCGGAGGCCACCCCGCGGCCCTGGTGGGCGTCCTGCACCAGGAAGGCCACCTCGGCGTCGGTCCCGGAGGCCGAGGGGCGGCCGTCGGGGTCGATCCGGTCGTAGCGGACGGTGGCGATGAAGCGGTCCCTGACCACCACGGCCAGTCCGACGCGGTTGACGTAGTCGTGGTGCGTGAAGCGCCTGACGTCCCGGTCGGAGAGCCGCGGGTACGGGGCGAAGAAGCGGAAGTACTTCGACTGGTCGGAGACCTGCTCGTAGAACTCCACCAGCCGCTCGGCGTCGGTCGGCGTGATCGGGCGGATCCTGGCCGTACCGCCGTCGCGCAGCAGGACGTCGGCCTCCCAGTGCTGCGGGTAGCTGTGCCGGTCCTCGTCGGACTGCTCGCCCCCGGGCCGCTGCCCGGCTGCGGGAGACTGGGCGGCGGGGGGCTGCGCGGCGTCGGCGGGGGGCTGCGCGCTGTTCGGCTGCGAGGGCCGGGGGTCGTCCACAGTCGCCAGGTTATCCGGCAGCGAGCAGCTCGGCTCAGGCCGTACCGGCCCGGCCGGGTGGGGCCGAAGGTCCCGGGGCCGCACGCGGACGGGGGCTCGGCGGACCGGGCGGCGGACGCGGTGGCGGACGGGACGACAGGCAGGACGACAGGCAGGACGGCGGGCAGGACGGTGGACAGGACGGAAGTCGGAACGGCGGGCGGGCCTCGGCGGGGCCGTTCGGCCCCGTCCTGCCCTCGTTCGGTCCCGTTCCGTCCCGTTCGGTTACGGGTCGCGGACGCGGCGGTACGGGAGCCTTCCGCGCATGCAACACTGGTCTAGACAACATAAGCAACCAGCACCACCTGAAAGGCACGTCTCATGGCTGAGCGCCGCGTCACCATCGGTTGGGCCGAGGGCCTGCACGCCCGTCCCGCCTCCGTCTTCGTCCGCGCGGCCACCGCCGTCGGCGTGCCGGTCACCATCGCCAAGGAGGGTGGCACCCCGGTGAACGCCGCCTCCATGCTGGCCCTGCTCGGCCTCGGTGCCCAGGGCGGCGACGCGGTCGTCCTCGCCTCGGACGCGGAGGGTGCCGACGCAGCCCTGGACCGCCTCGCCAAGCTGGTCCAGGAGGGCCTCGACGAGCTGCCCGCCGCCTGACCCGGCAGCACCGAACCAGGACGTGCCACCGCCGCCCGGCCACCGGACCCCATCCGGAGCCGGGCGGCGGTGGCGCACCCTCCCGCGTACGCCTCCGGCGGGCCCCGGCCGGGCGCCACCGCGAACCGGCCCACCCCGTGCACGGACGCGGACAAGGACGCGGCCGCGCCGCAGCCGCCTGGCGCCAGGCCGTCCGGCGCCCGCTACCCGCTACCCGCTACCCGCTACCCGCTACCCGCCAGACAGTGCCCGGCGGGTACGGCCGTCACGGGGAGAAACGTTCCCGCAGGTCAGAAAACCGACCACCCTGTCGCCGTGGTCAGCGCGTCCAGCGCCGCCACCCCCAGCACCGAGTTGCCCGCCGGGTCCAGCCCCGGGCTCCACACGCACACCGCGCCCCGTCCCGGCAGCACCGCCAGCACTCCCCCGCCGACCCCGCTCTTGCCCGGCAGTCCCACCCGGAACGCGAAGTCACCCGCCGCGTCGTACGTCCCGCAGGTCAGCAGCACCGCGTTGATCCGCTTCGCCTCACTGCGCGTCAGCAGCCGCGACCCGTCGGCCCGCAGACCGTGCCGGGCCAGGAACCGTCCGACCAGTGCCAGGTCCCGGCAGCTCGCCGCGATCGCACAGTGCGCGTAGTAGTGCGCCAGCACGCTGTCCACCGGATTGCGCAGGTTGCCGTAGCTCGCGATGAAGTGCGCCAGCGCCGCGTTCCGGTGACCGTTCCGCGCCTCCGAGGCCGCCACCGTGTCGTCCGTACCGATCGTCGCGTTGCCCGACTCCGCGCGCAGGAACTCCCGCACCGCACCCGCGGCGTCCCCCGTCAGTTCCAGCAGCCGGTCCGTCACCACCAGCGCACCCGCGTTGATGAACGGGTTGCGCGGAATACCGTGCTCGGTCTCCAGCTGCACCAGTGAGTTGAACGGATTGCCCGACGGTTCCCGTCCCACCCGCTGCCACAGACCGTCCCCGCCCTCCGCCAGCGCGAGCGCCAACGTGAACAGCTTCGAGACGCTCTGGATCGAGAACGACTGTTCCCAGTCGCCCGCTCCGTACACCTCACCGTCCACCGTCGCCAGGGCCATCCCGAACGACTCCGGGTTCGCCTCCGCCAACGCCGGTATGTAATCGGCCGGCCGCCCCCGCTCCGGGGCCCGGCGGGCGGTGGCCATCGCATCGTGCAACAACTGCTGGTAGTCCACCCGGCCATTCTGCCGGGCCTGTCCGGAGGGTGAAATTCCCGGGCGCCGCCGGGCCCCGCACAGGCCGGACGAAATGAGCACACAACCCCGGCAGGCCAGGCCCCGGCACCCGGCACCCGGCACCCGGCACCCGGGAACGTCCCGTCCGGGCCGCCCCCGTCCGTTCGTACGGACCGCCCGCCGACCCCGGTGCCACCGCGACCGCCGTAGTCCACCTACGGCGCCGCAACGCACTGCTCGGCGCCGTCGCCGGCACCGGTGCCCGCATGGCGGCCGACCACCCGCTCCGGGCGCCCGCCGCTTCTGGACACCTCGTGCCGGAGCGACCGACAATTCCAGCATGGCGCTTCCAGAGATCCGCACCCAGGTTTCCCGGCCCACCGAGGCCGAACGGGACCGCGCGGTCTCCGTCCTTCGCGAGGGCGTCGGCAACGGCAGGCTCTCGCACGACACCTTCCTCGGCCGGCTCGAACTCGTCCTCTCCGCCCGCAGCCGGGCCGAACTCGACGCCGTCCTCAGCGACCTGCCGCACGACGCCCGGCTCCCCGGCCTGCTGCTGCGCACCGTCGGCCGGCTCTCCGCCTTCCGCGCGCGCCTCCGCGGTGCCTGGCAGACCGAACAGGCACCCGGCCTCTGCCTTCCCGCCCCCGGTGACCAGCCCGTCCTGATCGGCCGCGTCCCCGGCTCCGACCTGCGACTCACCGACAGCTCGGTCTCCCGCCGGCACGCCGAACTCCGCCACCAAGCCGACGGGTGGACCCTCTACGACCTCGGCTCCACCAACGGCACCCACGTCAACGGGCTGCGCATCATCGGCGCCGTCCGCGTCCGCCCCGGCGACCTGGTCACCTTCGGCACCGTCAGCTTCCGCCTGGCGACGGCCTGATCCCCGCCCGGCCCGTGGGCACCGGCGCCGCACGGCGCGGGCCGGGGTGCGCGTGTCGCGCACCCCGGCCCGGGGCTCAACCCTTCACACAGACCACCTGCTTGAGGTGGGCGACCACCTCGACCAGGTCCTTCTGCTGTTCCATGACCTTCTCGATCGACTTGTAGGCGCCGGGGATCTCGTCCACCACCCCGCTGTCCTTGCGGCACTCGACGCCCCTGGTCTGCTCCGCGAGGTCCCGCGCGGTGAAGCGCTTCTTGGCGGCGGTGCGGCTCATCTTCCGACCGGCGCCGTGCGAGGCCGAGTTGAAGGCCGCCTCGTTGCCGAGGCCGCGGACGATGTACGAACCGGTGCCCATCGAGCCCGGGATGATCCCGAAGTCGCCCGAACCCGCCTTGATCGCGCCCTTGCGGGTGACCAGCAGGTCGACGCCGTCGTACTGCTCCTCCGCCACGTAGTTGTGGTGGCAGCTGATCACCTCCTCGAAGGTGACCCGCGCCTTCGGGAACTCACGGCGGACGACGTCCTGGAAGAGCGCCATCATGATCGCGCGGTTGTTCTTGGCGTACTCCTGCGCCCAGAACAGGTCCTGGCGGTAGGCCGCCATCTGCGGAGTGTCCGCGATGAACACCGCGAGGTCGCGGTCGACCAGCCCCTGGTTGTGCGGCAGCGAACGCGCCACTCCCATGTGATGCTCCGCCAGCTCCTTGCCGATGTTGCGCGATCCGGAGTGCAGCATCAGCCAGACCGCGCCGGTGTCGTCCAGGCACACCTCGGTGAAGTGGTTGCCGGAGCCGAGCGTCCCCATCTGCTGCATGGCCCGCTCACGCCGCCACTTCACCTCCTGCGCCACCCCGTCGAAGCGGTTCCAGAAGTCGTCCCACCCAGCGGTCTGGAACCCGTGCAGCTTGCGCGGGTCCACCGGGTCGGAGTGCATTCCCCGGCCGACCGGGATGATCTGCTCGATCTTCGACCGCAGCCGGGACAGGTCGTCCGGCAGGTCCCCGGCGGTCAGCGAGGTCTTGACCGCACTCATTCCGCAGCCGATGTCCACGCCGACGGCCGCCGGGCAGACGGCACCCTTCATGGCGATCACGGAGCCGACCGTGGCGCCCTTCCCGAGGTGGACGTCGGGCATCACGGCGAGTCCGTGCAGCCACGGCAGGGAGCTGATGTTGCGCAGCTGCTGCATGGCCTGGCCCTCGACGGTGGCCGGGTCGGTCCACATCCGGATCGGGACACGGATGCCGGGTACCTCGGTGTACGACATGGTTGAACGACCTCCAAAGGTCGGCTGGTTCAAGCCTAGGTGTGGTGTGCTGCCACGCGAAGCTTCCGGCGTGGCTCGGGGAAGACCTGGGTGCCGCAGAAGGCGCGGCTCAGACGGAACGGCGTCGGAGCCGGGGCGATCGTGGGGAGCGCCTGCCGTCCGTGGTGGGCTCGACCCGCATGGTGATCGCCTCCTCTCCTGTGTGGTCCGTACGGTGTTGCGGGGCTATCTACCCACGGCGCGCCGGGGGCACGCAAGGAAATAAACGCGGGTGGGCCCGGCGGAGCTGATGCTCCGTCGGGCCCACCGGGTGGGACTGGGCCTCGAGGCCGGGAGGTCAGGAGGCGACGACGGTGACCTCGCCGATGCCGAGCTCCCTGACCTGGTCGGCGATGACGCCGGCGTCCCCGACCAGGACGGTGACCAGCCGGTCGGGCGGGAAGGCCGCGACGACGGCCTCGGTGGCAGCGTCGGTGCCGAGGACGGCCAGCTGCCGGTAGACCTCGGCCTGGTAGTCGTCCGGCAGGTACTGCTCGACCTGGTCGGCGAGGGTGACCGCGACGGAGCTGGCGGTCTCGTACTTGAGCGGGGCGACACCGACGAGGAACTGGACGGCGTCGTCGCGTTCGGCGTCGGTGAGGCCCTCGGCGGCCAGGGTGCGCAGGATGGTCCAGGTGTCGGCCAGGGCGGGGGCGGTGGACTCGGTGTCCACCGAGCCGCTGATGGCGAGCAGCGCGCGGCCGCTGCCGTCGGCGGCGGAGCGCAGCGGCTGGGCGAAGGCCCGGACGCCGTAGGTGTAGCCCTTCTCCTCGCGCAGGACCTTGTCCAGGCGGGAGGTGAGGGTGCCGCCGAGGCAGTAGGTGCCGAGGATCTGGGCGGCCCAGCCGGGGTCGTGGCGGTCGGGGCCGATCCGGCCGATGAGCAGCTGGGTCTGGACGGAGCCCGGCCGGTCGACGATGACGACCCGGCCGAAGTCGTCGGCGGTGACGGGCGCGTGAACGCTCAGGTCGGCGGCGGTGCCGGTCCAGCTGCCGAGGGTGTCCTCGAGCAGCGGGAGCAGGTCCGTCCCGGCGAGGTCGCCGACGACCACGACGGTGCTGGTGGCGGGCCGGACGTGGGCCTGGTAGAAGGCCTGGACGGCGGCGCGGGTGATGTTCTTGACGGTTTCGGCGGTGCCGTTGCGCGGGCGGGAGAGCCGGTCGGCGTCCGCGAACAGGGTGGCGTAGAGCGCCTTGGCGGCCCGGCGGGCGGGGTTGGCCAGCTCGTGGACGATCTCGTCGAGGCGGTTGGCGACCAGGCGTTCGATCTCGTCCTCGGGGAGGGCGGGGGCGCGCAGCGCGTCGGCCAGCAGCGTGAGGCCGCGTTCCAGCCGGGAGGCGGGGACCTCCAGGGAGACCCGGATGCCGGGGTGGTCGGCGTGGGCGTCGAGGGTGGCGCCGGCCCGTTCGAGTTCGGCCGCGTACTGCTCGGCGTCGAGGGTGTCGGTGCCGACGCTGAAGGCGCGGGCGAGGATGCCCGCGATGCCGTCGAGGTCGGCGGGTTCGACCGCGAGCGGGGCGTCGAGGAGGACCTCGACGGCGACCAGCTGCTGGCCGGGGCGGTGGCAGTGGAGCACGGTGAGGCCGTTGCCGAGGGTCGCGCGCTCGGGCGCCGGGAAGGCCCACGGGGTGGGGGTGCCGGGGGTGGGCTGGGGGTGGAAGGTCATGGTGGGGGTGTAGTCGCTCACGCCGCCCTCCTCGCTGCGCTCGGTGGTGGCTTCGCCGGGTGCTGCACTCATGGTTCGCTCGCTTCGCTCGGTCATTCTGCCGTCGCCTCCTCGGTGTCGTCGGCGGCGGCGGTGGTCGGCTCGTAGACCAGAACGGCGCGGTTGTCGGGCCGCAGGCGGGCCGCCGCGACGGCCTTGACCTCTTCGGCCGTGACGTCGAGGACCTTGGTGAGCGCGGTGTTGAGCAGCTTGGGGTCGCCGAACAGGACGGCGAAGCGGCAGAGTTCGTCGGCCCGGCCGGCCACGGTGGTGAGGCGGTCGAGCCACTCGCGCTCGATCTGGGCCTGGGCGCGCTCGAGTTCCTCGGGCGTGGGGCCGTCGGCTGCGAAGCGGGCGAGCTCCTCGTCGACGGCGGTATCGATCTGCTGGATGGTGGCGTCGCCGGAGGTCTTGACGTCGAGCCAGCCGAGCGAGGGCGCACCGGCCAGCCGGAGCAGGCCGAACCCGGCGGCGACGGCGGTGCGGTCGCGGCGCACCAGGCGGTTGTAGAGGCGGCTGGACTCGCCGGAGCCGAGGATGGTGAGGGCGAGGTCGGCGGCGTCGGCCTCGCGGGTGCCGTCGTGCGGGAGCCGGTAGGCGGCCATCAGCGAGCGGGAGGGGACGTCCTCCTCGACGAGTTCGCGGATCTCGCGGCCGATGGTGTCGGGGAGGGTGCCGTCGCGCGGGGGCTGCTTGCCGTCGTGCGCGGGGATGGTGCCGAAGTACTTCTCGACCCAGGCGATGGTCTGCTCGGGGTCGAGGTCGCCGACGATGGCGAGGACGGCGTTGTTCGGCGCGTAGTAGGTGCGGAAGAAGGCCCGCGCGTCCTCGAGGGTCGCGGCGTCGAGGTCGGCCATCGACCCGATGGGGGTGTGGTGGTACGGGTGGCCGTCGGGGTAGGAGAGCGCGGTGAGCTTCTCGAAGGCGGTGCCGTACGGGACGTTGTCGTAGCGCTGGCGGCGCTCGTTCTTGACGACGTCCCGCTGGTTCTCCATGGAGGCGTCGTCGAGGGCGGCGAGCAGCGAGCCCATCCGGTCGGCCTCCAGCCAGAGCGCGAGCTCCAGCTGGTGGGCGGGCATGGTCTCGAAGTAGTTGGTGCGCTCGAAGCTGGTGGTGCCGTTGAGGGAGCCGCCGGCGCCCTGGACCAGTTCGAAGTGACCGTTGTTGGAGACGTTGGCGGAGCCCTGGAACATCAGGTGCTCGAAGAGGTGGGCCAGGCCGGTGCGGCCCTTGACCTCGTGGCGGGAGCCCACGTCGTACCAGAGGCAGACGGCGGTGACGGGGGTGAGGTGGTCCTCGGAGAGCACCACGCGCAGGCCGTTGGCCAGGCGGTGTTCGGTGATGGCGAGGCCTTGGGTGGCGGCGGGGGCCGGGTTGGCCATGCGTTTGGGGTCCTTCCCGTCTTCGACTCTGGTCGGGGCACGTAACCGTGTCCCCATTGTGGTCCAACGCGCGGGACGCCGGGATGTGTCCATGTTCCCGGGGCGTTCGCCAGGGGCGGAAGAGCGGCCCCGGGACGGGATCGGGGTGGCCCTTGACGGTGGCTGTCGGCGGGAGGGTCCACAATGGGGGGCGCCGTGCCCCCGTACGGTTCGAGTCAGTTATCACAGGATTGACGCAGCCGACCGAGCAACCGACCGAGCAGCCGACCGAGCAGCCGACAGACACAAGGGAGCCCAGCCGCGATGGCCCGCCGTAGTTCGCCCACCCCGCCACCCGGAGATTTCGAGGAGCGGATCCTCGATGTCGACGTGGTCGACGAGATGCAGGGTTCCTTCCTGGAGTACGCCTACTCGGTGATCTACTCGCGTGCCCTGCCGGACGCGCGGGACGGCATGAAGCCGGTGCACCGCCGAATCCTCTACCAGGCCAACGAGATGGGCCTGCGCCCGGACCGGGCGCACGTGAAGTGCGCGCGTGTGGTCGGCGAGGTGATGGGTCGGCTGCATCCGCACGGTGACGCGTCGATCTACGACTCGGTGGTGCGCATGGCGCAGCCGTTCTCGATGCGGCTGCCGCTGATCGACGGTCACGGGAACTTCGGTTCGCTCGGCAACGACGATCCGCCGGCCGCGATGCGGTACACGGAGTCGCGGCTGACGGCGGCGTCGATGGCGATGGTGGAGTCGATCCACGAGGACACCGTCGACTTCGGGCCGAACTACGACGGCAGCGAGCAGGAGCCGACGGTGCTTCCGGCGGCGTTCCCGAACCTGCTGGTGAACGGCGCCTCGGGGATCGCGGTGGGCATGGCGACGAACATGCCGCCGCACAACCTGTCCGAGGTGGTGGCGGCCGCCCGGCACCTGATCAAGCACCCGAACGCGGACCTGGAGACGCTGATGCGTTTCATCCCGGGTCCCGATCTGCCCACCGGTGGGCGGATCGTGGGGCTCACGGGCATCCGGGACGCGTACGAGTCCGGCCGTGGCACGTTCAAGATCCGGGCGACGGCCTCGGTGGAGAGCGTCACCGCGCGCCGCAAGGGCATCGTGGTCACCGAGCTGCCGTACACGGTGGGTCCGGAGAAGGTGATCGCCAAGATCAAGGACCTGGTGGGCGCGAAGAAGCTCCAGGGCATCGCGGACGTCAAGGACCTGACGGACCGTGAGCACGGGCTGCGCCTGGTGATCGAGGTGAAGAACGGCTTCGTCCCCGAGGCGCTGCTGGAGCAGCTCTACAAGCTGACGCCGATGGAGGAGACCTTCGGCATCAACAACGTGGCGCTGGTGGACGGCCAGCCGCTGACGCTGGGCCTGAAGGAGCTGCTGGAGGTCTACGTCGACCACCGCTTCGAGGTGGTGCGGCGGCGCAGCGAGTTCCGGCGGCGCAAGCGGCAGGAGCGGCTGCACCTGGTCGAGGGCCTGCTGGTGGCGCTGGTCGACATCGACGAGGTCATCGCGATCATCCGCTCCAGCGACAACGCCTCGCAGGCGAAGGACCGGCTGATCGAGCGGTTCTCGCTGTCGGAGACGCAGACCGCCTACATCCTGGACACCCCGCTGCGGCGGCTGACCCGGTTCGACCGGGTGGAGCTGGAGGAGGAGCAGCAGAAGCTGAACGCCGAGATCGCCGAGCTGACCGAGATCCTGGAGTCGGACACCAAGCTGCGCAGCGTGGTCTCGAACGAACTGGGCGCGGTGTCCAAGCAGTTCGGCACCGAGCGGCGGACGGTGCTGCTGGAGGCGGGCGCGGTGCCGGCCGCGGCGCTGTCGGTGCCGCTGGAGGTGGCGGACGATCCGTGCCGGGTGCTGCTGTCCTCGACCGGTCTGCTGGCGCGGACGGCGGACGGCGAGCCGCTGGAGCTGGCTGAGCCCTCGGGGAAGCGGGCCAAGCACGACGTGGTGGTGTCGGCGGTGCCGGCCACGGCGCGGGCCGACGTGGGCGTGGTGACGTCGGCCGGCCGGGTGCTGCGGCTGCCGGTGATCGATCTGCCGGCGCTGCCGCCGACGCCTTCGCTCTCGCTGGCGGGCGGTGCCCAGGTGAGCGAGTTCCTGCGGCTGGACGACGGCGAGCGGGTGCTGGCGCTCACGACGCTGGACGAGTCCTCGCCGGGTCTGGCACTGGGCACGGTGCAGGGCGTGGTGAAGCGGGTGGTGCCGGAGTGGCCGGCGAACAAGGACGAGTTCGAGGTGATCGCCCTCAAGGAGGGTGACGAGCTGGTCGGTGCCGTGGAGCTGCGGACCGGCGAGGAGGACCTGGTCTTCATCACCTCCGACGCGCAGCTGCTGCGCTACCAGGCGAACCAGGTGCGTCCGCAGGGCCGTCCGGCGGGCGGCATGGCGGGGATCAAGCTGTCGGACGGCGCACGGGTGCTGTCGTTCACCGCCGTGGATCCGGCCGTGGACGCGGTGGTGGTCTCGGTGGCGGGCGCGTCGGGGACGCTGACCGGCGAGGCGCAGTCCTCGTGGAAGGTGACCCCGTTCGAGCAGTACCCGCGCAAGGGCCGGGCGACGGGCGGCGTGCGCTGCCAGCGCTTCCTGCGCGGTGAGGACGCGTTGGCGTTCGGCTGGGCGGGTGCGGCTCCGGCACTGGCCGCGGCGGCCGGCGGGGCACCGGTGGAGCTGCCCGAGCGCGACCCGCGCCGGGACGGCTCGGGTACGCCGGTGTCGAAGCCGATCGTGGCGGTGGCGGGCCTGGCCTGGTGACCCGGGCGTGATGCGGGCCGGGCAGGGCCCGGGGGCGCGACCGGCCGCGTCCCCGGACCCTGCCCGGCTGCCGTCCACGGTCGGCGGCCAGGTCGGCATGGTTCGGCATGGCGTCACCGTCCGACGGGCCCGGGCGGGCGCCGAAACGCCCGCCGCCACCGCATGATCGCCCGCGGGTAGGGTTGCCGGCGTGAGCACCTGTACGACACTGTCGCGCGAACTGACCGAGCCGCTGGCCGCCACCGCCGCGACGGCCACCACCTGGCTGCTGATCGAGCAGAACGGGCCGTGGGGCGCGAAGGCGCTCACCGAGAGCCACCTCGACCGCGGGACCGGCCGGGCCCTGGACGCGGCCTGCGCGGGCACCGGGGTCCGGATCGCACTGATCCGCCGCCCCGGCCGGCACGCGGACTGCCTGCCGGCGGTGGGGCACGAGGTGATCGTGGCCCACACGGCACCGGGCCGCTCCTGGGTGCGGCGGGCCGCCGTGGCGGATCCGGCGGAGCTGCTGGGCCTGGACTTCACCGCGCTGGGCGGCGGTGAGCACGGCGGGTTCGGCACCGCCCACACCGGCGGCCCGGTCGCGCTGGTGTGCACCAACGGCCGCCGGGACCGCTGCTGCGCGCTGCTGGGCCGCCCGCTGGCGGCGGAACTCGCGGCGGCCGGGCACAGCGAGGTCTGGGAGGTGACGCACCTGGGCGGCCACCGCTTCTCGCCGACGATGCTGGTGCTGCCCTACGGCTACGCGTACGGGCGGCTCACCCCGGAGAGCGCCAAGGAGGTGCTGGCGGCGACGGCCGCGGGGAGCACGCTGCCGGAGTGGTCGCGGGGCCGCTCGTACTGGGACCGTCCGGGCCAGGCGGCGGAGCACGCCGTACGGCTGCTGACCGGCGAGACCTCTGCCGAGGCCCTGACGGTCCGCCGGAGCGGCGAGCGGGTCGAGGTCCGGCACACGGACGGACGCCGCTGGCTGGCCGAGGTCGCCGAGCGGGCGAGCGAGCCGGCCCGCCCGGAGAGCTGCGGGAAGGCGCCCGGCACGCCGTCCCGGATGGACGTGGTCTCGCTCCGGGAGGTCCGGCAGCAGCCGTGACGGCCCACCACCCGCTGTCCGGAAGGTGTCGGGCCGCCACGGCTCCCGGGCTCAGCCGGCCTTGCTGACGAACTCCGTCGTGTAGGTCCGGCCGAGGTCGATGGAGCCCTCCTTGCCCTTGACGTCCGGGTGGAAGGCGCCGAGCACGGCGAGGACGGTCGCGGGCCCGTCGGACGGCATCACCCCGTCGGTGGTGAACATCGGCAGGGTGGCCTTGATCGCCTCCGCGTACTGCTCGGCACCACCCTGGGCGTAGTCGGCCGGCATCTTGGCGGCGATCTCGGCGGGGGTGTGGGCGGACATCCACTTGAGGGTCTTGACGAAGGCGTCGGCCAGCCGCTGGGTGGTGTCCCTGTTCCGGTTCACCCAGTCGGTGTTCATGTAGAGCGAGGAGGACGGGTAGAGCCCGCCGAGTGCGGCGCGCGAGCCCTCGGGGGTGCGCATGTCGTAGAGCACCGTGCCGATCTTCTTGTCCAGGAGGGTGGCCACGGTCGGGTCGGTGGTCATCCCGGCGTCGATGCTGCCCTGCTGCATGGCGGCGATGAAGGTCTGTCCCGCACCGACCGAGATCGGGCTGAACTCGCTCACCGCGACACCGTTCTTGACGGCCAGGTACTTGGTGAGGAAGTCGGTGGAGGAGCCGATGCTCGTGACACCCAGCTTCCTGCCCTTGAAGTCGGCAGCGGTTCTGATCGCGTCGGCCTGCTTGGCGGAGACCACCTCGACCTCGCCGGGTGCCTGCGCGAACTGCACCACCGACTCCACGTTCTTGCCCTTGGCCTGCAGGTCGATGGTGTGGTCGTAGAAGCCGACGGCCCCCTGGACGTCCCCGGCGAGCAGCGCGGTGGTGGCGTTGACCCCGGCGGGCTCGCTCATCAGCTCGACGTTGACCCCGGCCTCGGCGAAGAAGCCGAGCCGTTGGGTGAGCATCGCGGGCAGGTAGATGACCTTGTCCAGGCCGCCGACCATGATCTTCACCTTCGGACCGTCGACGCCGGGGCCCGCGGGGGCGGCCCCGGTGTGCGAGGAGGTGGCCGCGTCGTTGGCGCAGGCGGTCAGGGGCAGGAGCAGCACGGCGGCGACGGCGGCTGCGGCGGTTCTGCGCATGGAATGGCCTTTCTTGGCGGAGTGGTTCGGCGCGAGGGGGTTCAGCGGCCGTCGCCTGAGTCGGCGGGCTTCCACCGGAACAGGCGCTTCTCGGCGAAGGTGAGCAGGCCCTCGGTGAGCAGCGCGACCACGGCGAGGATGGTCATCGCGGCGTACACGCCGGCCGCGTTGAAGGTGCCCTGGGCCGCCGCGACCAACAGGCCGAGGCCCTTGGTGGCGCCGATGTACTCGCCGACGATGGCGCCGATCAGGGCGAAGCCGAAGCTGACGTGCAGGCTGGTGAAGATCCAGGTGGTGGCGGCGGGGACGACCACCTGCAGGGTCACCTGCCGGTCGCGGGCGCCCAGGATGCGCGCGTTGGCGACCAGGTTGCGGTCGACCTCGCGGGCACCCTGGAAGGCGTTGAAGAAGACCGGGAAGAAGACCAGCACGACGGCCGAGGCGACCTTGGAGGCCGGTCCGAGACCGAACCAGATCAGGAAGATCGGCGCGAGCACGATCCTCGGTATCGCGTTCAGCACCTTGATGTACGGGCCGAACACGTCCGCGAGGAAACGGATCCGGCCGAGCGCGATTCCGAGCAGCACACCGCCGACCACTCCGATGACCCAGCCGGTCAGCGCCTCGTAGAGGGTGTAGCCGATCTGTTCGCCGAGCGAGCCCTGCGCGGTGCCGTGGGTGATCCACTGCCGGATCTGGTCCCAGATCCGGGACGGCTGGGAGAAGTTGAAGGGATCGACGACCTCGGTGCGGGCCGCCAGCTCCCACAGTCCGAGGAAGGCGGCCAGCACTCCGGCACGCGCCGCGTACACGGTCAACTTCCGGTTGCGGGCAGCCCGTTCGCGCACCTCGGTACGGGTGGTCGCGGCGGCGGGGGTACGGGCGGCACTCTCAAGCGGCACGACCCGCTCCTCTCTCACGGGTGATCCGCACCTCTTCGCCGAGCGAGGCCCAGATCTCGCGGTACAGCTCCACGAAGCGGGGCTCCAGCCGGACGGCCTCGACGGTGCGCGGACGGGGCAGGTCGACGGTGAAGATCTCCTTGACGGTGGCGGGGCCCGCCGTCATCACCACCACCCGGTCGGCGAGGGCGATGGCCTCGTCGAGGTCGTGGGTGACGAAGACGACCGAGGAGCCGGTACCGGCCCACAGTTCGAGCAGCTGGTCCGACATCAGCGCCCGGGTCTGCACGTCGAGCGCCGAGAACGGCTCGTCCATCAGCAGGATCTTCGGGTCGTTGACGAAGGTCTGGGCAAGTGCGACGCGCTTGCGCATGCCGCCGGAGAGCTGGTGCGGGTAGCGGTCCTCGAAGGCGGCCAGGCCCACCCTGCCCAGCCAGTCCCTGGCCCGCGCACGGGCCTCGTCGGCGGGCACACCCCGGAAGCGCGGACCGGCCGTCACGTTGGACAGCACGGTCCGCCAGGGGAAGACCGCGTCCTGCTGGAAGACGAAACCGACCTGCGCGTTGATCCCCTCGACCGGCACCCCGGCCACCCTGACCTCGCCCTCGGTCGGCTCCTCCAGGCCGCTGACCAGGGTCAGCGTGGTGGACTTGCCGCAACCGGTCGGCCCGACCACGGCCACGAACTCGCCCTCGGCGACAGTGAGGTCGAGGTCCCGTACGGCGGTGTGCAGGACGCCCGAGGGTGTCCTGAACCGCTTGGTCGCACCGGTCAACTCGATCGCCGGCACTGTTCCAGCCTGTTTCATCGGCCCTCGTCTCGTCCTGGTTCCGTGCTGTGCTCCGGGAGGCTAGGAGCGGGCGGGGGGCCGGCGGGAGTCTTGCGGGCGTACTGCGGCTTTCGGGCGTTGAGGGCTGTTCTGCTCGTTTTGCTTCCGCTACAACAGCGGAGCAGGGCTGACAGAAACACGGCCGAAACATAGGGTGTGCGTCCCGCACCCGACTGCTAGGCGCTGCCCGGCGGGGCGACCCCTCAGCGGCGCGAGGAGCCGCGTGGACGACCCTGCACCCGCGCGGCGGGCGCGTCGCACCGGCCCCGCGCCCCGGACGGTGCGACCGGGGCAGTCCGGCGACACCGGGGGCAGGCCCGGCGACAGGGGCAGGACGAGAGGAGAGCCAGCCATGAGGCGTCCGCACTGGCCCCGCCGGGTCTTCGCCCAGCTGCTGCTCAGCCAGACGGTGGTCACGGTCGGCGTCACCACCGTGACGGCCGGGCTGTTCCTGGCCCCGGTCAGCCGCGAGCTGGACCGCGACGCGATGCAGCGGGCACTGTCGATAGCCCAGTCCACGGCCGCCGACGAGTCGATCGCCCGAGCAGCGGCCGCCCGGGACACCGCGGCCGTGCAGCGCAACGCCGAGCAGATCCGCCTCGCCACCGGTGCCAGCTTCGTGGTGGTGACCGACAGCACCGGCATCCGGCTCTCGCACACCGACCCGGCGAAAATCGGACAGCGGGTCTCCACCGACCCCGGACCGGCGCTGCACGGCGAGAACGTGACGGCGATGCAGGAGGGCACCCTGGGCCGCACCGCGCGCGGCAAGGTGCCGCTGCGACTGGCCGACGGCCGGATCGTCGGCGAGGTCTCGGTCGGGATCAGCGACGACTCGATCCGCCGCCGGCTGCTGGGCATGGTCGCGGGCATCCTGCTCTGCGCGGGCGCCGGACTGGCCGCCGGCACGGTGGCCACCCTGGTACTGGCCCGGCGCCTGAAGCGGCGCACCCACAACATCGCCGTCGCGGACATCTCGGCGCTGCTGGTCGAACGCGAGGCGATGCTGCACGGCATCCGCGAGGGCATGGTCGCGCTGGACGCACGCGGGCGGATCCGACTGGCCAACGACGAGGCCGTCCGGCTGCTCGCCCTGCCCGAGGAGTGCACCGGCCGCCCGATCGACGAAGTGCTGCCGCCCGGCCGGCTGGCCGAGGTGCTCACCGGACGGACCGAGGGCGCCGACCTGCCGGCCGTCCGCGACGACCGGGTGCTGGTGGTCAACCGGATGGCCACCGCCGACGGCGGCGCCGTGGTCACCCTCCGGGACCGCACCGAACTCGAGTCGCTGGTCCGCGAACTGGACAACACCCGCAGTCTCACCGAGGCCCTGCGCGCCCAGGACCACGAGCACGCCAACCGTCTGCACACCCTGCTCGGCCTGCTGGAACTCGGCCGCTACGAGCAGGCGGCGGAGTTCGTCTCCGAGCAGTCGGGATCGCACGCCGCCCTCGCGGCCCGGATCGCCGAGCAGGTCCAGGACCCGCATGCCGCCGCATTGCTGGCGGGCAAGGCGGCGGTGGCCGCCGAACGCGGCATCCGGCTGACCGTCACCCCAGACAGCCATCTGCCGGACACGGCTGTCGACCCGCGCGCCGTGGTGACCGTCCTCGGCAACCTGGTCGACAACGCGCTGGACGCGCTCGCCGACGGCACGGTCGAGGTCGCCCTGCGGGCGAGCGGCGCCACCCTGCTGATCGAGGTGGCCGACAGCGGGCCCGGCGTCCCGGCCGAGCTGCGCGAGCGGATCTTCGAGGAGGGCTGGAGCAGCAAGGACGCACCCGCGCACCGTCCGCGCGGCCTCGGGCTGGCCATGGTCCACCGCCTGGTCGAACGCGGCGGCGGACGGATCGAGGTCGGCGGGGGCCCGCTCGGCGGCGCCCGGTTCACGGTCCACCTGCCCGAGGCCCTGCACGCTCCCACCGCCGAACCGGCCCCGTCCTGCTGCGCGCCCGCTCACCGTGCGCCGGGTGCCGGTGGGGACGCGGGCCCGCCGACGCCCGAACGCCCGCGCTCCCAGCCGCAGGCCGTGACCCCCGTGCTCGTGGAGGCACCGTGATCGACGTACTCGTGGTGGACGACGACTTCCGGGTGGCCGAGGTGCACGCCGCCTACGTGGCGAAGGTCCCCGGCTTCCGGGTGACCGGCCGGACGCACAGTGCTGCCGAGGCACTGGCCGCCCTGGAACGCCGACCGGTCGACCTGGTCCTGCTGGACCACCACCTGCCCGACGAGAACGGCCTGGCCCTGGTCCGCCGGATGCGCACGGCCGGAATCGGCTGCGACGTGATGATGGTGACCGCGGCCAGGGACGTCTCCACCGTGCACGCCGCGATGCAGCACGGCGCGCTCCAGTACCTGGTCAAGCCGTTCACCTTCGCCGGCCTGCGGGAGAAGCTGGTCGCCTACGCGCAGCTGCGCCACGCACTGGCCGGGCCGGCCGCGCGCGAGACCTGCCAGGACGAGGTGGACCGGATGTTCGCCACCATGCGCAGCGCCGCTCCCACCGCCACCACCCTCCCCAAGGGCCACTCGGCGCCCACCACCGACCTGGTGCTCGGTGTGCTCAGGCGGGCCGGGTGCCCGCTCTCCGCCCAGGAGGTCGCCGAGCGGTCCGGGCTGAGCCGTTCCACCGCCCAGCGCTACCTGAAGCAGCTGGAACGCGACAACCGCCTGCGGCTGAGCCTGCGCTACGGCGACACCGGCCGCCCCGAACACCGCTACGTGCTGCCGTCCCGCGGCTGACGGCCGCCGACCGGAGAACGCAGCCGATAGGCCGCCGGCCGAGATCGACGGTCAGCGCCCGACGCGGACCTGACAGAAATGCTCGAAACCGATTACTCTTCTCACACCACCCGGTCACCAAACGTGACGTAACCCATAGTGACAGCTGCGTTACACGGATGAAACAGTCGACAGCGCAAGCACATCCGGCTCTGATTCAAAGGAGAACAGTGCCATGATCTCGCGTATCGCAGGTCTGGTCGTGGGTACGGCGGCAGTCCTGGCTGCGGCGGCAGGCCCCGCACTCGCCGCCCCGACGACCCCGGAGGCCGTCAAGCCCTCCTGTCTGGCGGCCCTGAACCGGCCCTGCGCCTGGCAGCAGCCGAACACCACGGGTGCCGGAATCATCGGTTCGGCCCGGGTCGACGCCGTCGACGACCAGCTGACCATGCTCCGGGTGGAGGTGAAGATCCAGCGCGCCTGGGGCAGCCCCTGGCAGACGGTCGCCTCGTCCACCATGATCCGCAGCGGGTCGATACTGCTGTCCACCCCCGCGGTGGTGACCGACTACCGCACCATGATCTGCGCCACCGGCGGCCCGGCGGAGAGCGCCGAGCAGCAGGTCACCACCTGTACCCGCTGACGCGCCGGGGGCGCGGGGCGGACCACCCCGGGCGTGCGCCCCCGGCGCCACCACCGGGGGACGAGCCTGGCGCTTAAACAC